>JBGPJV010000078.1:0-4380 GCA_041485605.1 Candidatus Nanoarchaeia archaeon
CAGGCGCTTTTCAAAGCATCAAGTGCTGCTTCATATGCGCCAGTGGTTAAGTATTGCCGTGAAAGAGTTAATTTTTCTTTTCCTGCTTCAGGGCAGTTGCTGTGTTGTATAGTGTAATCAATTAGATTGTAATCAAGCTCAAAAACCTTTTTCATCGTTGTGTGCGCAATGCTTTGCATTCCAAAGTCGCAGAGCACCTTGCCCAAATATGGTAAACTTTTGCCATACCACATGTTGCCCATTAGATATACAGGCAGCCCTTGATAACTAATATAATTACCGCTATTTACTTCTCCAACGCCTTGCAGGCACATTAATTGCAGCAGTGCAGGTATCAATTGCCTTTCCTGGAAAAAGAATCCGTTGCCGTCCATAAGCCCGCTTGGATTGAAATAGTGTTCATTTGCTCCTTGTATCAAATATTTGCGCGAATCATAGGACGGCTGTTTAAGCATTGGTATTAGCGACTGCGGGAACTGCAGACCTAGCTGTATTCGTGCTACAGTCATTTCTGCTAGTTCATTTACTACTCCGCCAGTCATTGCGGGCCCGAAGCTCATGATAAAGAATGTTGGCAGCCCGATAATAAGCAGTATCATCAGCAGCTCTTTTTTCATAAACGAAATAGTAATAGACGAGTATAAAAAGCTTGCTTACAATCCAAACGCTTCCGTGAATTCTTTCATTCGTTTGAAGTTCTGGATGAACTTTCTGCCTTCATCAGTTAATTCGTAGAATAATTTGTCTTTAACGTGCGCTTCAACAACCATTTGCCTTTGCTTGAGTTCATCTAGGTACAATTTCATTCTTTGGTGAGAAAGGTTTGACTTGTAGAGTAAGTGGGTGGGAATTATTTTGCCGCCCTTCTCTTCGATTGCCCTAAGCATATCGTATATGATGTCTATTTTTGTGCGTTTCATTTGAGCAATGTCTTAATCAATGCGAATAACAGCAGCAAGTATCCCAATGCCTGCGTAACCTGGGCTCCAACGTATAGCGGCTTGTAAAACACTTCAAGCAAGAACCAGATTTGCGCAATTGCCATGGCCAAAAAGCCTACAAAAACAAAGAAGGATGCAAGATTGCGTACTTTGCGGTAATTCTGGAAATAAGCTATCGTGATAAATGTCAAAAATATCAAGCTTAGTCCGTAAAAGGTCAAAAAGTAGCTGCCACTGAGCAGCATAGTCGGTATCATTGTTAGGAAAAACAAGACAATGACACGCTTGTCGGTGATTTTATGTGTGACAAACACCAAAATAAGATATGCAGCCAGTGCTAGCAGAATGTGTGTTATGTATCCTGCCGCAAACACGTGCGGTGCCAAAGAATGCGGCATTTCAACACCAAAAATTTCTTCAAGAACAGTGTCTGCGATGGCGCGCGCAATAAAACTCAGTGTCAATAATACAAAGCTTGCTGTAAAGAATCCATATTTTTTCTCTTTTGTCGCGCGGAATATCTTGTATGCTACAACTGCAACGAGAAATGCGATAAGTGCTGAAAATGCTTCAAGGCCTGAATCAACTCCAAAGAACCATTCTGGACTGTGTACTAGTACGCTTACCATTCTTCAAACTGCCTTTTTTATCCTTTTAAGCTTTGTGGATTTGGGGTCTTTATTCTCCCTTCATAATTGATTTAAAAACAACTGCCAAAGAAAGAAATGAGGTGAAGCCGAACAAGTTCGGCTAACCTCCCCGTAAAACTCGGAGGTGAAAACATGAAATACCAAAATTTGAGGGATGATTTGGTGGCTATCAACTGCCTTTTGCAGGCAGGCCAGATTGACTCCATGGAAGCGCATGACATGCGCGACTATGTCGAGTCGCTGGCTTGATTTTTATTCTTTCAGAAGGCCGTGCTTGCCAGCCGTTACTTCTGCGTCTAAACGGTACTCAGCAAGCGAAAAAGATGGCCGTACAACGTTCACGCCATGGTATGCTTTTCTTTCAGAATTGGGCACAATCAACACGCGGTCAAAGTTGTTCACGCCAAACAAGTCCTCGAGAACTGTATTCTTGGCAAGTTCCTGCTCTCTGAAATAGCCGTTCGTGACATTCTGCCAGCGCGCTATTTTGATATCAACGGCAACCGGGCGCTTGTTGACGCGAAGCATTGAATCATAGCCGACAATTGGCCTTGTCCTGTCGCGTGAAAAGAAAGTGATTTGTGAGTCGGCATCTTCAGGCACGCCATAGCTGAGTTCAGGCAGGTTAAGCGGCTCTGCCCAGCCTTTTGACTTCTGAATAAACGCTTCAATCATTATGCGCAGTGCATATTTTGAAGCAACGCCTTCAAACATCTGCAGTTCATATTTCTGTCCTGCCGTGCGTTTGGCAATCTCGTTCCAATCTGGCTTTGCGTAGGTCAGTTCAGTTAATAGTGCTACTAATCCGTCATCCATTCGCACTGACCCTTTCTCAATCTTTTATAAATCTTGTGACAAATTAGTGCAGATATCTTTTTATAGCATCGTCAGTTTGTGCCGGATATGAGTGAGGACACGGGGAAATATGACGCATTAGTTGTTTCTAATTTGCGGCTTGTGACCTCCATGGCAAGAAAACGCTGCAGCCCTTATATCCGCGATGATGCTGCACAGGAAGCTGCAATTAAGCTGTTGAAGGTTGCGAAATATCACGATCCCAAAAAGGCCAGTTTCTCAACTTATGCGTGTAGTTGCATTAACAATAAGCTGATTGATGTTGTAAAAGTTGAACGGAGGCGTGCAGACCATTTTCGCCCGTTCAGTTCGGATTATCCAGAACCAGCAGATGCCACAACACCGTTGGACGAAATAGTGAAAAAGGAAGAGCAGGAGTTTGTTGAAAAGCTGCACAAGGCAGTGCAGTTATTGCCGTTGTACGAACGATACATAATCACGTTCCATTATGGATTGCACGATGAAGTGCCTAAAAGCTTGCGCAAGGTTAGTGAAATGATCAAGCTGCCATATGGCACGGTAAAGTCCATAGAGCAGCGTGCTTACAAAAAATTGCGCGCTGCATTAAAAGAAGAGTGCGCTTAGAACGTCAGCGCAATCGCCGCAATATCATCAAATTGCTTGAACCGAGTGTATTTCCAGCAATGGGGGTCGTCCTTTTCTATTTTCCGCACATAGTCACGCACTTCAGTTAGTCCGCCTTTGAGGAACAAACGTGCAAACGTGTCAAAATCTTCAGCATCCTGAGGATTTTCTTTTGGAATAAACAAGCCATCCGTGAACACTAGTATGTGTTTTACATTTTTCAGGCTCTCTGTGCCTGATTTAAGAAATGCGCTCATTTCCTTCTGTCCGTCTAAATTGCCATAAGCAATGCCCGCTCGGTTTCTGTTTTTTATGAGATCATCATGGAGGGCGTCAAATATCTTTTCGACTTTTTGGTCTGCAAGTCTTTTCCATTTGCCAAGTATTTCTTTGTCATGGTCATAATCTTCAATCAAAAGCTTGTACCTGCCATCTTCGTAAATAACTAAAATCAGAGAGTCGCTGATTTGCACCCATTCAAAATCATCTTTGTTGATTTTAACAACAGCAACTGTCGTAGACCACAAATTTATCTTTTTTGATATATCAATTCCGGTAGCAATCATTTTTTCTCTAATACGAGAATTTGCTTCGTGTGCCAGCTCTGTAAGAGATTCGTTGTTTTTCTTAAAAATGTCTCTGGCGATGTTTGCCGCGATATATGCGCCAGTATAACCGTGTTCGTCAGTATATTTGTCAAGGCTGGTTGCGCCGTCAAATACTCCGAATAAATTGTCTTGTATTAGCAGAGCATCTTCATTGAGTTTATTTGAGCCTTTTTCATACAATTGTTCTATTTTCAAGAGAATAATCCCCACTTCTTCTTGCCTTCTTTGTCAAATTCTTCCAAAAGTTCTTTTTGTTTCTTGCTTAACTTCTTTGGAACTTCAACTGTTATCTTGATGACAAAGTCGCCGGTGTGGCCGCTGCGCAATTCTGGCAGTCCTTCTCCGTCCAGACGTATTTCAGAATTGTTCTGTGTTCCTGGCTTGATGTCAACTTTTTTCTTGCCGTCAAGCGTCTCAACAGTAATTTCACCGCCTAAACAAGCCATCGTAAAGCTGATTTGCTGTTCAACAACCAAGTCATTTTCTTCTCTTGCAAATCGGTTGTCTTCAGGAACGTGCACCATGATGTATAAGTTGCCGGATGGGGCTCCTTCTGCTCCTGCCTCTCCGCCGCCAGCCACATGCAATCGCATGCCGTCGTGAATTCCTGCCGGGATTTTGACTTTTACCGGTTCATTGCTGACAATTCTTCCATCACCATCACATTCAGTGCATTTCTTTTCTGGAATTTCTCCAGTGCCTTTGCACTTGCTGCATGGTGCGGTTGTTGCAAACATGCCG
>JBGPJV010000079.1:0-4363 GCA_041485605.1 Candidatus Nanoarchaeia archaeon
ATTCTTTACATGACGCGCATACAGCTCGAACGCATAGAAGACCCGCGAGAAAAACAAGAAGTTTTGGGAAAAATACAACTCAGACCAGACATGTTCAAAAAAGTCAAAGAGAATCTCAAAGTCCTGCACCCATTGCCAATAGATGCAGCGCACCCTGAAATTGTAAAGACATTTGACCGCGAATGCCCAAACATCGCTTATTACTTCAAACAGGCAGCAAACGGCCTGCCGATGCGTGAAGTTCTTCTGGCAGCGGTGACTGGTGTAATCGGAGAAGATTTCAATGGAAAAGGCTACAAGTCGCCTGTTTTCGGTGAAGTTGCTTCTCTCATACCTTTGAAGCTCAGCGATAAAAAACGACAGTACGAACCATCAAAGGAAGAATACGTTGTAAAGCCGGTTTACAATGGAACTGTTATCGACCACATACCTGACCAGCTTGGATGGCAGTTAATTCACGCACTAGGAATGGATGATACGGAAAGATTCTCACGCGGAAGAGTAGTTTACGCACAAGGACTGCATTCAAAATTACTCAACAGTAAAGAAATAACGATGCTGCACGGCTACGAGCTTAATGATGCAGAACGCCATATTGTAGCAATGGTCGCGCCTGGAGTGACTATAAACATAATCAAGAATGGAACAGTAACTGCAAAATACAAAACACAACTGCCGGACAAAATTGACGGCATACTACAATGCGCAAACCAAAAATGCATTTCAAATGACCAAAAAGAAGACGCGCCAAGCAGGTTTTACGTAAAAAAACGAGAACCAGCAGAACTTTCCTGCCACTATTGCGACACACTGCACGGAATGCAGAAAGGCAATTTGAAAACAGTGATGAAGTGAGGATGATCTAAATGACAGAACGCGGAACAGACATTTCAAAATTTAAGCGAGCGTATAGTAAACGCAACGAAGGCGCTTTTCCAAACGTAATGGCACTTATGCTTCAGAAAGAATGGGATTTGAAATACGGAGAAAACCCAAACCAACACGCGGCAATTTATTTCATGCAAAACGCCCGCACAATCGCTGAGTTGACTAACTTGCAGTATGTCCGCTCAGATGGCAAAGGGAAAGGAGGATTGTCCCTGACTAATACAATGGACATAACGCGCGCAATGGACAATTTAAAATGGTTTTCTGATCCCGCGTGCGTTATAATGAAACACAACATTGTCGCGGGTTTCAAGAAAACAACTGGCACGGAAAGACAGGATGAATTATACCGCACTGCGCGAGACGCGGACAGGCGAAGCTGTTTTGGCGGCACTGCAGTGTTCAGCCGGCCATTAGATATGCGGACAGCAGAAGCGATGTTTGAATTATACCGCCCTGAAGAAGGCAACAGATACCGCATGGATGTTATTGCAGCTCCAGGATATGAGCCAGGTGTTGTTGGAATGATAGAAAAGACTTCAAATGTCGTGCGTATAGGTGAATTTTCCGGCGCTGACAAGCTTCCTAAATTTATCGGTGATGAAACGTATGGCCTTGTTTCCGTCAAAGAAATGCCGACAGGCAGAATAGGAGTTCAGGATATTTATTTAACCAGTGTCAGAAGCGTTGAAAACCTTATTTTGGATGCGATGATTGTTGAGAAAGATGGGAAAAAGCACGTTATTGAGCAAGACCCGACCAAGCAAGAGCTTGATGATTCACTAACTGCGTGGTATCTCAATATTTCAGGCGCCCGCAGCAACGGCATAGTCTTTGTTAGGAATGGCGTTTCTGTTTCAGTCGGCTCAGGACAAGTTGAGAGAGTTGGAGCCGTTGAGCAGGCAATTGTTAAGGGAATACAGAAGGCAATGGACAGAGAGGGAATCGAATATGATCCACTCTATGGCATACAAGGGTGTGAAAAGCTAAAAGACAATCCACTCAAAGGTTCCGTATGCTCATCAGACGCGTTCTTCCCATTCCCGGACGCTGTTCAATGTCTTGGCAGAATGGGTGTCGCTGCAGCAGTACAGCCGTTTGGCTCAGAAAATGACGCTTTAGTAATAGATGAAGCAAATAAATACAAAATGGCAATGCCGGCGACAGGAGAAAGATGCTTTGGGCACTTTTAGAATAACATGACACTTGAAGACTTGATAATTGTGGCTGACAACGGCTCACAAACTACACAGCTGATTGCAAAACGGCTGAGAAAAAGCGGTTTTTACACAGAAGTATGCGCGTTTGACAAGCTCCTTGATGTCGTAAGGGCAAAAAGACCAAAGGGAATTATTCTTTCAGGAAGCCCTGCAAGTGTTTATGATGAAAAGGCGCCTACTATTCCGTTAGAAGTTTATCAGCTTGCACCAGTTATGGGAATCTGTTATGGTACTCAGCTAACTGCGCATCTGCTAGGCGGAGGAGTTGAACATTCTGCTAAACGGGAATATGGTCGCGCAGATGTTTCCATTGATGATAAAATTGAATATGGAGCTCACCCAGTTTTCATGGGTTTGCCAGAGAAATTTGTCTCGTGGATGAGCCACGGTGATAAAGTCATAAAGCTTCCTCCTCATTTTATTCGAATCGCAAGCACTGACAATTGTGAATACGCTGCTATTGCAGGTCAGAACTTTGTGGGATTGCAATTCCATCCAGAAGTTACGCACACCCAACATGGCTCTAAAATTCTTGAGAACTTTGCGCGCCATGTTTGCAACATGCAGGCGACATGGAACCCTGGCAATTTTATCAAACGCACTACTGATTATGTGAAAAACCAGGTTGGCGACACGCTTGTCGTTGGCGGAGTAAGTGGCGGTGTAGACTCAAGCACCATGGCGGTTCTGCTGCATAATATGCTTGGGGACCAGTTCAAAGGACTGTTTGTGGATAATGGGCTGTTGCGTGAAGGAGAAGCAGAACAAGTTCTTGATACTGCAAAAAGAAACAACATAAACCTGATTTATGTTGATGCGTCTGAACGATTCCTTAACGCGTTACAAGGAGTTTCAAACCCTGACGAGAAAAGAAAGATTATCGGAAGAGAATTCATCCACGCATTTGATGGTGCTGTACGTAAAAACTTTGGAACAATGCAAAAATATCTCGCTCAAGGAACATTATATACTGATGTCATTGAAAGCGTTACTGTTCACGGCGGTCCGACATCAAAAATTAAACGACACCACAACGTCGGTGGTCTTCCTCCTGAAACAATGGCAATGTTCAAAGGTATAATAGAGCTATTCAGATATATGTTCAAGGATGATGTTCGTGAAGTTGCATATGAACTTGGAATGTCTGATGAACTCATCAAGCGGCATCCATTCCCAGGACCAGGTTTAGCAGTTAGAATAATAGGGCCAATAACAACTGAAAAATTGTACATTGCGCGTAAATCTGACGCCATTTTTGTTGAGGAGCTGAAAAAACAAAAGTTGTACGATAAAGTCTGGCAGTCATTAACTGTTGTTACTGATACTAAAACAGTGGGTGTTCAGGGAGATGAACACTCTTATTCGTATGTAGTTGCTCTTAGATCAGTTGACAGTGTTGATGGCATGACTGCCGATTGGTCGCGTCTCCCGCACGATTTTATAGCGCATGTTTCCAATAGGATAACTAATGAAGTTAAGGGAGTAAACAGAGTAGTATACGATATTACATCAAAGCCGCCAGGAACAATCGAGTGGGAGTGAGGTGAAACTATGCCACAAGACAAAATTGAAATCAAAAGAGCATTAATCAGTGTTTATGATAAGAGCAAGCTTGAGGAAATGCTGAAAATATTGATGCCAAATGCGCGTGGTATTGAACTTATTTCCAGCGGTGGAACTGCGAAAAAGATAGCAGAGCTCGGTTACAAAGTCACTGAAGTCAGCCAATATACTGGTTATCCGGAGTCGCCGGGCGGACTGGTAAAAACATTACATCCTAAAGTTCACGGTGGATTGCTTTTAGACCCTGAAATCAAAGAGCACGCTGCGTATATGCAAGAGCAGAAGATTCCACCAATTGACTTGTTTGTTGGTAATCTTTACCCCTTCCAGTCAACTGTTGTGAAAAACCCAGACAACTATGAATTAATCAGGGAAAACATTGACATTGGCGGGCCAACAATGATACGTGCAGCAGCCAAGAACTTCAAACGCGTTGCTGTTTTGGTAAACTGGAGCGACCTTGACTTGCTCAGAGAATTTGAGTCTCCTGAACCTGTGCCGCCCATTGGCACAAACCTGAAAGCCAGAGTCTTGTTGATGCAGAGCGCATTTGAGCACACACGAGAATATGAAGGCGCAATTGACGACTTCTGGTCAAAGCAAAACACTGCTAAAGTCACTGAATACTTTTTGAAAGGTGATGCGAAATGAGCGAAGAAAAGAAAGCAAGCGACATGTATCGCGAGCAAACG
>JBGPJV010000080.1:0-4241 GCA_041485605.1 Candidatus Nanoarchaeia archaeon
ACGTTGGCAGGTTGATTCAGGAAAAGGGCGTGCAGGACTTGCTGAAGGCAGCTAAGAACATAAAAGCACAAGTCGTTATTATCGGCAAAGGTCCGTACGAGCAGGAATTGAAAAAACTTGGTGGCAAATTTGTGGGCGAGAAGGATGCTGCCGGCGTGAGAGATATTCTTGCCGCATCTGATATTCTGATTAATCCATCATATGGCGAAGGCCTGCCAACAGCAGTGTTGGAAGGCGGTGCAATGGGCTTGGCAGTTGTTGCTACTGATGTTGGCGGTACAGGTGAGATTCTTGCTAACGGCAAAAATGGGTTTTTGGTGCATCCAGGCAACGTGTACGAATTGCGCGAAAAGCTTGATTTGCTCGTTAAGAATGCTCAATTGCGCGAAAAGCTGGGAAAAGCGTTGCAAAAGACTGTGCGTGAGAAGTTTGATTGGAATAAAGTAACAGATAAGTTTGAAAAGGTGTTGAAAACTTTATGAAAAAAGTAATCGTTTTCACATTAGCATACTTTCCTTTTGTGGGTGGCGCAGAGATTGCATTGCGCGAGGTTATGACGCGCTTGAAAGGCAAGTATGAGTTTCAAGTGGTCACTGCAAGAATGAAACTGCTGCCTTCCACCGAGATAATGGACGGCATTTTGGTTCATCGTCTTGGTTTTGGAATTAAATGGCTTGACAAGCTGCTTTTTTTGCCGTGCGCAATCCTCTATGGTCTTTTTCATCGTGCCGACATTGTGTTTGGCCTGCTGGAAAACCAGGCTGCACTGGCAGCGCGAGCAGTTGCAAAAATGCAGGGTGCAAAGTGCGTTATTAATTTGCAGAGCGGCGATACAGAAGAATGGGTGAAGCGAAAGCTTGGCCCGTTTTACTTTTTGTACAAGTGGGTTTATGGCAAAAGGCCGCAATATGTTGTTCTGAGCCAATACTTAAAAGAGCGTGCCAGGTTGCATGGAGTTCCAAGAGAACACATCACAATAATTCCTAATGGTGTTGATACTAAAGTTTTCACGCGCAAAAATTTTAACGTGAAGAAAGTTCGCCAGGAGTTGAACTCTGGAAGCAGGAAAATTATTCTTACTGCGTCACGATTGACATTGAAAAATGCAGTTGATGACCTCCTCATGGCATTTGCATTGATGAGAAGAGAAGTGCCTTCAATTTTGGTCATTTGCGGCACAGGAGAAGATGAGGAAAAGTTGAAATCACTTGCAAATGAGCTCGGGGTTTCTGAAGACGTGCGCTTTTTGGGCTTGGTTCCATACAAGGAACTGCCGAAATATGTGTCCGCAGCAGACGTGTTTGTCCGCCCGTCGCTGAGCGAGGGTTTTGGCAACAGTTTTGTTGAAGCATTGGCGTGCGGAGTTCCAATCATCGGTACACCGGTTGGCGGCATTCCGGATTTTCTTGTTGACAAAAAAACAGGGCTTTTCTGCAAGGTGCACAATCCTGAAGACCTTGCTGACAAAATTACCTTGTTGCTGAAGAACAAAAAGCTCGCAAATACTATTGTCAAAAACGGCCAAAAGATGGTAAAGAAGCGCTATGAGTGGTCTGAAGTAGCGAAACAGTTTGACGAGGTATTTTCATGATGAAAATCACGATTGCGACAGGCATTTATCAGCCTGATATTGGAGGGCCGGCAACTTTCTTGCGTGAATTTGTTCCATTTTTGAAAAAGAGCGGCTGGACTGTTGATGTGATTACATACGGCGCTCCGCGAAAGGACGCCGTTGCCATTTCTCATGATAATCCAATTAAATGGTGGTCGTTTTACCGCGCCGTTATAAAGTCAGCCCGTGATGCTGACGTGATTTTCGCGACCGACACGTTTAGTTCCGGCTGGCCTGCTGCGCGTGCTGCAAGGAAGCTGAAAAAGCGCTTGGTGACGCGTTTTGTGGGCGATGCTGCGTGGGAAATTGCGCGCTCTAATGAGTGGACTCAAGACCCGTTTGAAGTTTTCCAAAAGAAAAAATACGACTGGAAAATTGAGTTCTTCCGCAAAACCCAGAAAAAAGTTCTGCAACGGTCTGATGTAATTACGGTCAGCCATTTTCTTGAATTATTGTTGAAAAAATGGGGTATTAAGAGTACAGTTATTCCGAATGCAGTTTCCGAGATAAAACTGCCGGCGAAAAATGTCTTGAGAAAAAAGTTTGAATTTGATAAGAAGTTTGTTGTGCTGAATGTGGGCCGTATTACCCAATACAAAGGCGTTGACAAAATAATTAGAATGTGCGCCAGTCTAAGAAAAGAGGTTCCTGAGCTGCTGCTTGTCGTTGTCGGCGATGGTCCGGCATTCTTTGATGCGGAAAAGGCTGCGCACGAGGAGAATATCTCTCATATGGTGCGTTTTGAAGGAAGAAAAGATGAGAATGAGACACGCGCGCTGATGAAAGCTGCTGATGTTTTGGTGCTTAACAGCGAGTATGAAGGGATGTCGCATACGCTCTTGGAAGCCATGTCTGTTGAATGCCCGATTATTGCGTCTGATGTCTGCGGCAATCCTGAACTGGTGAAGGGAAGAGGGCTGTTGTTCGAGTACAATAACATGGACGAATTGAAGGAGTGTATTCTCAAATATTGCAAGGATCCGTCATTGTCAAAGAAATTTATTGCTAAGGCTAAACAGCTGCCAAAGCGCGAAGAAATTGATAAGAAGTATCTGGCATTTTTGAAGGCATAGAATGCTTTAAATAAAGAAACTGAGGAAAAAGAGCTATGCACGTATTGATGATTGGTCTGGACAACACTGTCTTTACGCAGGAAGGTAGAGGCGATTTAGCAAATAGGCTGAAAAAGTACGCCGAGCATGTCGATTTTATTTCTTTGGTCATTTACACGCCTGCAAAGGACTTCAAGCCTGTTAAGATTGCTGAAAATGTGATGGCATACCCGACAAATTCAAAATACCAGGTGCGTTTTCCATGGCAGGCTGCCAAGATTGCGCAGAAAATTCACAAAAAGCGCCCGATTAATCTCGTCACAACACAAGATCCTTTTGTCTGCGGGTATGCTGGGTATATTTTGAAGAAAAGATTGGGCGTGCCATTAGTGGTGAATATTGTCTCTAGCTTTTTTGATGACCTGTATTGGAAAAAGGAGGACTGGAAAAATCCGTTTTTCAATATGTTTGGCAAATGGCTGATACGGCGTGCTGACGGCGTGAGGGTTGAATGCGATACTGAGCGTGAAAAAGTCATCTCTTTGGGTGTTTCTCCTGAAAAAGTCAAGGTTGCGCCTGTTTTAGTTGATCTAAAAAAGTTTTCTGATGAAAAAGGAAGCGTGCGGAAGAAATACATCAAGGTGTACGACCGCATTGTCCTTTTTATTGGGCGCTTATCTGTTGAAAAGAACGTTGGCTTGCTTATCAAAGCCGCCAAAAGTGTTGCTGCAAAGAGGCCAAAAACCCTTTTCCTCATTGTTGGGGGCGGTAAGGATGAAAATAATCTGAAGGCAATGGCTTCTGACTGCAAAAATATTGTGTTTACCGGCAGAATACCTCACGCCGATATTCCTAAATATCACAAAGCTGCTGATGTGCTTGTATTGCCGTCACTCTATGAAGGCATTCCGTTAGTGGTTGTAGAAGCTGCCGCTGCCGGCTTGCCAGTCATCTGCACCGACGTACGTGATGCAAAAGATGTCATTATCGACGAGAAATCTGGCTTTATTGTGCCAAAGGATAATCCAGATATTATGGCGCTGAGAATTTTGGACGTGCTTGCTGACCATAAAAATGCAAAAGAAATGGGCAAAGTTGGACAGAAGTTGGTCATAGAAAAGTTTGATCCTAAAAAGAATTTGCAGGACTGCCTTGAATTATGGAGGCAGGTTGCGAAATGAAGCTTGTCTATATTCTGCCAAAATATGATGAAGGCGCAGGCGAGCATTTTTTCCACATTTACAAGCTTCTGGGGGAAGTTGGGAAAAAAACCAAGCTTGCTGTCTTGATTGAAAAAACAAAAGGAACGCCTCATTTTCAAAACGTGCAGCAGGTCATGTCAGTCAGCGCAAAGTCATTTGTGCCTCGTTTTTTTGAAACATTTGGCAAATTGGCACTGCTTCGCGTGCAGGGATACGATACTTTTTACGTTCATTACAGTTTTTTCGGCGCGATTGCAACTTCTTTGATTGCAAAATTCACAGGCGGCAGGGTATTTTACTGGAATTGCGGCCTTCCGCACTTGTATTTCAAGCATTTCTGGCAAAAGGGTTGGCTGCAGTCCAAGATTAATGATG
>JBGPJV010000081.1:0-4227 GCA_041485605.1 Candidatus Nanoarchaeia archaeon
CAGCGCAATATCGCGGATTCTTCTATCTTGGGGCAGATATGGAGCGTTAAAGATTATGGTGTCGAAATAGTGAAGATATTTCTTTGACTGAAATTTAGAGAATAAATCACTGACGAGCCATGTTATTTTTTTATGGCGGCGATGATTGGACGCTTTCTTAGCAAATGCTATGGCTTTCTTGTCGATATCAACCGCAAACACTTTAGTTGTGTGTTTGCTGTGCGCAGCTTCTCGCGCCTGAATTCCAGAGCCGGTGCCCATATCTAAAGTAATCCCTTTAGCGTGTTTCTTGACAAACTCTTTTAACAAGAAACTGTCTTCCTGCGGCTCGTAGACCATACTCAACGTTATTTGAGTAAAGATTTAAAAACGTTTGGGCATCAATGCTGGTTATGGACAAAGGGGAAATTATAAAACAAACTGAGGCACACGTGTGCTCGCTATTATCAGGAGAAGGTTCAGGCCACGACTGGTGGCACGTTGACTGTGTCAGGAAAACCGCGTTGCACATAGCAAAGGAAGAGAAAGCTGATTTATTTATTGTTGAGCTTGGCGCGTTGCTTCACGACATCGCCGATTGGAAATTCCACAAAGGCGACGATTCCGTTGGACCGAGAATGGCGCGCGAATGGATGCAAAAATTAAGCGTTGACGAGCAGACTATCAACCACGTTTGTGAGATTATCAAAGATATTTCCTTCAAAGGCGCCGGTGTCAAAACCGTGATGAAAACAAAGGAAGGAATGATAGTGCAAGACGCTGACAGAATACAGGCGCTTGGAGCAATCGGCATTGCCCGCTGTTTTGCCTATGGCGGAAGCAAGGGAAGAGAAATTTACAGTCCTGACATCAAGCCGACAATGCACCAGTCATTTGAACAGTACAAGACGGCAAATGGAACATCGCTTAACCATTTCTACGAAAAATTGCTGCTGTTGAAAGACAGGATGAATACTGCTGCCGGCAAAAAAATCGCGGAAAAGCGCCACGCTTATATGGAACAATTCTTAGAGCAATTTTATAAAGAGTGGAATGGACAAGAATGAAACGAGACGAACAGGGCAAATATATCGAACTCGGCGACTTTCTAAAAGTAATTGGGTTGGCGCCCACTGGCGGGCAGGCGAAAGTTTTAATTCGAGCCGGTGTAATTTTGGTTGACGGCAAAGTGGAAATACGTATCAGACGGAAGCTTAGAAACGGAATGATTGTAGAACACGAAGGGGAAAAATTCCCAGTGGATGAAACAAAATTACTTTAGAACGCCAATGCACTTCATCTCTTTATGATTACAAACTTCGCACTCCCACGTCATGTACTTCGCGTTTCCGCTGATAGTTGCGAACGACTTACTCATTGGGCTTTTGCACTTGGGACACTGCTGGTCTGTCATTCTTCCACCTCTCACTTTCTACTGCTTCACAATACTCTTTCACCCTTGAAACAATTGCGGGTAAATAAAACTTTTCAATTTTTTCCGCAAATACTTCATGCAATGGAGCGTTTTCCGCAATTCTGTAACTCTTGCCAACCTTTTCAACAATGAAACAATCTTTCAGGCGCTTAACTTGCCGCCTAACATTTGATGATGCGCTGCCAGTCGCTGGCAGATTGTGCTGTTTTCTTGACAATTTAACTGATTTTTCAATGTCTTTCAGCGCAATCGGCTCGGGAGACTTCAGCAATGAGAGAAAGACGTCAACAACGACATCCCTGCCGTCAGCCGGCTGTAAAAGCCCCATACTCAAACATAATTTCTTGACTAATTCTCTGCCCGTCAGCTTATATGGCTTTTCGTACTTTCTCAATGTGAGCTCTGCCAAGGGCTTATCTTTATGATTCATAAGGCAAACACTTGAATTGCATCGCTATGTAGCCGGCCAAGTCCCCCTTGAAATAATTCACGTAAAACGCATAGCTCAATCCTTCAAACAAAACGTCTTTCAGCCTTCGCATGTATTTGCAATAAACATATTCGTCAACCACTTTGTATAAAGTGTCAGTGTAAGCTGACGTGAACTTGCTGTTGTCTTCTGCGCTGATAACATCAGCCTCAAATGGAGGATAATCAGGACCGTAGCTTACCGCAACACCCGGCCCAAAAGTCTTTCCGGTCATTGAGATAATTTTGTTATCACGCCAGTAGCCAAGAATCATTTTGGTATCGTCTGCTTCAAATTCCCTGATTCTGTTTTTGTCATCCATAAATACGTTAGTTGTAACAGGGCCTCTGGTTACGTATTTTATTTTTCCCTGCTTGTCATAGTCGATGTTTGTTTCGCCCGCAACGCCTCTTCTTACACCTCTGATCTGGTCCAAGCTGTCGTAATCAACATGCAATGTTTCCTGCGCGCCTTTAACTTCAACAAGCCTGCTGCGCGAGTCATATTTGAACTGCAAACTCGTAGGGCCGAAATCGATTTTATCTAATCTGTTCTGTAAATACATGAATCGAATGTCCTGCGGGCCAGTAATCTCTGCAAGTTGGCCGTTTTCATATTTATATTCCCAGTTAGCGCCTGTTTTTTCAATGCTTGCCAAACGGTTATCTTCAGTTAATCCATAGATGAATGTGCCAATCGTGCCGGATTGCTTGACAGTTCTGGTAGCAGGCTCTACGGCTAGCTGCTGTCTTGGAACAGCTGTTTCAACTTTTGGCAGCGCAGTGGGCTCTGGCGTTTTTTTCGGCACGTAATCAGGCCTACATGCAATCAATAAAAGCAGTAATAAGAGGATAATTCCCTTCATTAGCTAAACAAACCTATGAGCCAATCCCACAATCGTGCGAAGAATCCAGGCTCTTCTTTTTGAGTTTCGGCAGATTTAGGCACTTCGGATGGTGTCGCATTCTTAGTTAAATTCTCTTCAGTGCCTCTTGGAGCACTTGTTGGCGTTGCTTCTTCCTGCTTTTCTTCTTCATTCAGTTGATCAGGCCTTAAACACCTGCATTTCTGAGTGCATACGCCAGGATCTTTTGTCGCAGTTGTGCACAACGTGTTTGGAGGGTCACAGTCCTCATCACGCTCGACTTTCTTGTTCCCGCAACTAGAAGCTTTCTGAGTGGCGTTCTTAAATTGTTCAACCACTGTGGGACTGTAATCAACCGGGATGTCTACAATATCACAGCCGCAGGTTTTCGGATTGCACTTAAGCGTTACATTGCCCATTAGCTGGCCAAGCAGCGGACACCTGTCATCCGGGTCTCCAGCATCACAAAGCTCAATGTAATCCCTGCGCTTGTTGCCGCAATATACCGGGTTTACTTTAGGCACGCAGGTGCAATGTTTCTCAAAGCATGCCATGGCGATCGTAAGGTTTTGCCCTAATTTTGCGCAAATGGATTCGTTTTCAAGACCCTTCTCGCACAACTCAAACTGGTCCAGCTTGCCGTTGCCACAGCGCAGGTCGGTTATGGACCAATCCAATTGAGCATAGACTACAGGCAGGAGAAGCAAAGCCACTAACATCACTGTCTTTTTCATATGCACGTGATGAATTATGCCCTTATAAAAAGATTATGGTCGTGCAGTCAATTTATTTTCTGTGCCTCTTAATTCGAGACCTGACTTTTTCGTACAGTTGCTTGGATTCCTTCCTGTATAAATAGCTAAAGATTCCTGCGCTTAACAGCAATAATCCGAGAATGATGACTGCGGTTATCACGGAGGAAGAAAGGTTGAGTTGTTTAGACGCGCTGCCGGTAAGGCTTGCTGCTCTGCCTGTTGCTGGAACCTGAGCCAATTTAGGCGCTGAAAGCGACACTTCTCCTTGTGAGCAAGCAGGCGTTTCCTGACATTTTGATAAGTCATCGGTATATATCATTGAACCGCCTGCACCGCACGTTGACAATGCAAATGCTTTGCATTGAGATTCGCTTGTTGGTATTCCATTGTAAATTTCCTGCGAGCCGCCGTTCTTTGCGCACCCGCAGCACTTTGGCGGACTAAAAGTTGAATCACAGGCATCACCCATTCCATCACCATCGCTATCCTGCTGGCCAGGATTGTATGTATCTGGGCAATTATCCTTCTTAGTAGAGCATGCCGGCGCCTGAAAGGACTGAACTTCAGCGCCCGCGACCATAAGCACGCCAGTTGCGAACGGCGTTCTTTGAACGGCCAAATCTGGTGAACTTGACGGCCACAACACTATTCCAACGCCGCCAATTCCAACAAGCAGGACTGCAATCAAGACAACATATTCAATTGGCATCTTCATTATGAAAAC
>JBGPJV010000082.1:0-4124 GCA_041485605.1 Candidatus Nanoarchaeia archaeon
CGTCGCTCAGCAGTTTCTCTGCCTGGGAGTGCGCGTCTACAAATTTTTTGACCAGTTCGTCATCAGCCATTCTTTTTCAGACGATTTACAGGATTAGCGGTATATAAAGTTAATGTGTCAAGAACCGTACATAGCCATATTTATATGAATAAATCACATATTAGAAACACACGGTTCTTGATCATGCTCGGAAACCTCGTGTTGAGTTTCCGACATACTGCAAGTCCAAAGATTTTTAAACTTCTTTTACCTATGAAATATTCAGTCAAAAAGGTCACAATAACTGCCCTTCACGAGAGTACCCACCGTAGCTGTCGGCTTTGCCAAGCGATGACCGTTGGGGGTTAGTGTCTGGGGCTACAAGACCTTTTTGAAGCTCAAAACAATATTCGAGCTGAAATAGAACAAGCCAATAATAACATTCATTTAATCATCAAATGAAATCAAAAATGAGCCAAATTCGACCTGAATCAGCTTAAATAAGCCAGATTTAGCCCGTATTAGCTCAGCTTGTTCTGTTTTAGCCGTACAGGGGGAAACAAAAATGGGAAAAATCAGCCCAGTATCATCAAAATACATCGTCAACGCAACAATTGAAGTTGAGGGCGTTGTTGACAGGCCAGACGTTATTGGCGCAATTTTCGGCCAGACAGAAGGTTTGTTAGGCGAAGATCTAGAATTAAGAGAGCTTCAGCGCTCAGGCCGTATTGGCAGAATTGAAGTCAATATTGACACAAAGGGCGGCAAAAGCATTGGCCAGATTATAATTCCGAGTTCATTGGACAAGGCAGAAACAGCCATTGTCGGTGCAGCGTTGGAAATTATCCAGCGAATTGGCCCGTGCAATGCAAAAGTAAAGGTCCAGAACATTGAAGACGTCCGCATTAGCAAGAGAAGCTTTGTAATCGAGCGTGCTAAACAATTGCTCAGGCAGTTGATGGACACAGTCATGCCTGATTCTCAAGAGATTGCTGAAGAAGTCGCGCACTCAGTGCGTATTATGGAAGTAACCGAGTATGGTAATGACCGTTTGCCGGCTGGTCCAGCTGTTGAGGAATCTGATGAAGTCATTGTGGTTGAAGGCCGTGCTGACGTGATTAACATGCTGAAGCACGGTTTCAAGAACGTGATTGCAATGAACGGCACGTCAATTCCGCCTACGATTGTTGAGCTCAGCCATAGGAAAGACCTTGTCGCATTTGTCGACGGCGACCGTGGTGGAAACTTGATCTTGCGTGACCTGTTGAACATTGCTGAAATTGATTTCGTAACCAGGGCTCATGATGGAAAAGAAGTTGAAGAACTTGCAAAGAAGGAAATTCACAAGGCATTGCGTTCAAGAATTACTGCAGAGCAGGCAAAGCTTGAGCTCGCGTCTATGAACACAAGCGAAAGTATCCGCAAGCCGATGATTGCAAGACCCCTGCCTCCACACAGACCTCAGCAGACGCCGATGCGGCCTGTAGGTGCTCCAATGGCGGCGCCAATGGCAGCTCCTCCAAGGCCGTCAAGCAAGCCAATCTTGCGTGATGAAGAGAAAAAGCGTTTGAGCGAAATGCTTGAAGGCCTCATTGGCACAAGGGGTGCTTATGTGCTTGACGAAAAGATGAACGTGCTGGGCAAAGTTCCGTTTACAGAACTGAACAGCACGTTGAAATCATTAAACACTGGCGTGTACGCTGTTGTGTTTGACGGCATCGTCGAAGCCGGCTTGGTCGAAGTGGCAGAGAAATCAACCATTAAGCACATTATTGCCATGGACACCAAAGTTGACCCCGCTGATTGCAGGATTAACATAGTTACAGCAGCGATGCTGTAAGTACCTTTTTATACTTCTTTTTTTATTTATATCCAAAAAGATGGTATACGAGATTATTCTGGGACGTGAAGCTGCCGACCAAGAGAAATACGGCACATTTGGTGCAATTCTATTGGGCAAGCATTATGTCAAAATGGGCGCTGTTACAACGCTTTCTCAGCCGGTGTATCTCGACTTAAACAAGGCGCACGTTGTTTTTGTCTGCGGCAAGCGTGGCAGTGGAAAATCTTATTGCATGGGTGTAATTGCAGAAGGCATTTCTCAGCTGCCTATAGAAATGCGAAAGCGTTTGTCTGTAATTTTGTTTGACACAATGGGCATTTACTGGACAATGAAATATCCTAACCACAAGGATGAAGGTCTGTTGAAGGAATGGGGTATGGAAGGCAAGAGCATTGATTGCAAGATTTACACGCCATTTGGCTTTTTCAAGAAGTGGAAAGAGCTTGGCATTCCAACAGACGTGCCGTTTGCATTAAATCCCGCAGAACTCGCGCCTGATGATTGGAACCTTACATTCGAAATTTCAACAACTGACCCGATTGCTGTTTTCATTGAGCGTATTATCTTACAGCTAAAGAAAGTTCTTGAAAGTTATGATATTCCTGAAATTATTCGCGCAATAGATGATGATAAGACAGAAGATTTGCATATCAAGCAGGCGGCAAAAAACCGTTTCCTTGCTGTTGAGGAATGGGGTGTTTTCCGTCCGGATGCGACATCAATGAAGGACTTGGCGCAGGCTGGCCAAATTACGATTCTTGATCTTTCAGCATACGCAGTGATGCCTAATGGCTGGCGTATTAAGCATCTCGTAATGGGTCTTGTCTGCAATAAATTGTTCATGGAGCGTATGAAAGCGCGTAAGGACGAGGAATATGCTGCAGTTCATCAGGCGGTTCACTATATCTTGGAAGACCATGACGAGCCAAAGGAATCTGATATGCCAATTTGCTGGCTGATGATTGATGAAGCGCACGAGTTCCTTCCAAATACTGGCAAAACAGCCAGTTCTGATGCATTAATCACATTGTTGCGCGAGGGTCGCCAGCCAGGAATCGCGTTAGTGCTCGCCACCCAGCAGCCAGGCAAGATTCACACAGATGCTATGACGCAATCCGACATTATTCTCGCCCACAGATTGACAGCAAAAATTGACACGGATGCTCTTGGCTCGCTTTTGCAAAGTTATTTGCGTGTCGGTCTGGACAAAGAACTGGGTAATCTGCCCAGAGTTGCCGGTGCTTGTATCGCAGTTGACGACGTGAACGAGCATATGTATCCGATGCGCATTCGCCCAAGATTTAGCTGGCATGGCGGCGGTGCTCCAGGCATTATTCTAGAGAAGAAAGAAGCGTTTAAATTCTAGAAAAAAATAAATAAAAAAATAAAAATTACTTCGCGCATGGTGCGACGAAGTCAGCATCCTTCAACGTGTTGAAAACCATGTCGTTGAACTGGTACTTTCTCGGGTTGCCGTTCTTGTCAACTACAACGACCTTGTGTGGAACACCGTAATTGTCGTCTACCCACATCTGGACTTCTGAGCCATCAGGTATGTTGTATTTGATGAAAGTCACGCTTCTGCTGTTGACAGTCTGTGGTCCGACAATTTGTGCGTCTGACGGTACTTCCTTTATCCACTGATATGGCGTCTTTGGCGTTTTCAACAGAGATAAATCAATGTCGAACTTCTTGTTCGTGTTGTCTACATTGGCGCTCTTGCATCTGCTGAGTTCTTCGCAGCAGCCAGCAGCCGAATCCACATAGATGTTGTCATAGTATCCTTCTCTGACGTAGTAGTTCTCCTTGTATTTCTTGACGCGCATCTTTGTTCCTTTGACCAAATAAGTATCAAGGAACAAGTCGCTGGTGTCAGTTCCACCGTATAAAAATTGTATTGAAGATACTTTTTCATCTGCTCTCTTTAACAAGTCTCTAAGCGCCGGGCTCATGGTTGCTTTTTGTGTTACAACAACTTCTGAAGCTGGCGGCTGTGTTGCCTGTCGTTCTGATGGCAATGGACGTGCCGGTGGCAGCTTTGCAACCATTGGCTCCGATGCTGTCTTTTGAGCTTCCTGCGTGGTAGTTTTTACCGGCGAAGCCTCCTTTTCAGTGACTGGCGCTTCCTGCTTTGCTGGCATTGCTGCCGGCGTACACGCTGCCAGGAATATCAATGCAATAATTCCCAAAACCCATAAGTTTCTCATTATTTCCTCCCTATATTATTTTCTTTGGTATCGGCAACAATTGTTCGTCTGGTGTCGCTTTTACCATTGAGATTAAACTTGCAACAAACATTAAA
>JBGPJV010000083.1:0-4009 GCA_041485605.1 Candidatus Nanoarchaeia archaeon
TTATTATCAGCGCCGCTCCGCACCCACAATTATAAAACACATCGCCATATTTGCTTGCGACAGCTATTGTTCCAACAGGGCAGCCTAACTGCACACATCTTTCGCTAAGCCGTTTATAGCTGGCATCGTTAAGATTCCAGATTCCTTTTCTTTCTTTGCGTGCTTCTTCCTGTGCTTTGTTAAGAAGCGGTTTGTACTTTGTGTTTTCAAGCATAAATGTCCGCGCCCAGCCTTCCTGAACAAGTGCGGCATTGACATACGTTCCTTCTGCAAACACTTCGCGCAGTTTTCTGCCGTACTTGTCTTCCATATTTCCTTCAAAAATGAGCTGCCTGCCAGCTATTCTTCTTTGCAGTTCGTACCCTGCACGATCGTACAAAAAGTCGCCTTTCTCTGGTGCATCAATGCCCAATAATCGTATTGTGTCGCCGTTGTTCAGCACAAATGTATCGCCGTCAATCACATATCTGACTGCAGTTGGATCGTATGTACACGCAATTAGAAACAATAACAGCAGCCCTTTTTTCATAGTATATACTATAATAACAATCTTTAAATAAATATAGCATAAAAGTGCGAATATGAAAAAAGAATGGCTGATTTTGTTTCTGCTGGTCATCCAATTAGTCAGCGCGTCAACCATTGCTGATTGGCCAAAATTCTTTGTCCACAGTGGAAAGTTCACTGCCAAATATGTTGTCGGAGAGGAAGCGCCCGCATTGGACGTAGTTTCCGCCACAGTCATTTCTACGAGTCTTGCAAAATTTGAAAACGTGACAACAGAAATTGGCACGTCAACATTAGACACTGAGATATCCAATATTTCCATTCACGATGCAGTCATAATTGGCAGCCCTTGTGAGAACAAGGCAGCATTCCAGCTCATGGGCAGTCCCGATCCCTGCTATAAAGACTTGGGCGGCAGCGTAGGCTATATCAAACTCTACCAGCGCAATGGCAGGACGCAGTTGCTCATTACTGGTCTTGATGAAAAAGACCGTAATGCTGCTGCTAAATATCTGGCACAAAAAGATTTGTCAGGCATTCAGTCAACAGAATATATTGTTCCTTCAAACTCCGGTTCTGTGCCTTCATTTTTCGTGCAGAAGGCAAAGAATGTAACGAAGAACGTTGCTATTAACACAACAGCCGAATCAAACGTAACGTACATCTCTCCAACACCCGTGCCTATTGTGCAAAATGTGACTCCAAAGAAAGTTGTTCCAGGCCCATATGAGCCGATAGAAGAAATGCCTGTAGCAAAGAAAAAAGGCTGGTGGGCGAGCTTCTGGGACTGGCTGATTGGCTTATTTACTTAGAACTTTTCGTGTTTCTTTTTTGTAGCTTTCCACTTCAGGCTCGTCAAAAGCATTGACGTTAAACAGCCGTGCAAGGAGTATGGTCTCAGTCATCTTCAATTGCATATACGCTCCAATCGCGCTTGCGTTCTTTCCATCAAGACGCGTTTCTGTAAAAGGGCGCTTGTGTTTTTTGTAAGCTGCTTTTGTGCCATAGAGAATGGCGTGCATAATATGGTTGAGTTCTTTTTTCTGTAAATGGGAAACAAGTGAATTGTACTCGGGATAAAAGGGTACTTTTATGGTTGTGTTGAAGTGTGTTGAAATAAAATTGGTGAATTTATCAGCAGGACCACCGAGATACAATTGCACCATGCTGTGCAAATCTGTGCTGCCAATGCTTACTGTGGGAGTTGGTCCAATACCGTCTTTGCCAATGCTTTCTGCAAGCAATTGTCTGTGCCATTTTCCCAAACTTTCCAAGTCAGTTGCAAATAAGAACTGGTCATAGATGTTCCTGCCTGCCTTGAAGTGCAAATATAGAAGCGCTGCTCCTATCGCCGCAGGATTTTTCTTGGCGTCAAGCGACAGGCATTGTGCGCGCATCCAGGCTGCTCCAGCCAGCAGTTCTTTGATGTTAATGCCCATTACGCCAAGCGGAAATAATCCAACTTCGGAGAATACGCTGTATCTTCCAAGTACGTCTTCAGGTATGCTCAATGCTGAGAAATTATTCTTGACTGCCAGATGCCACAGTTTGCTGCCTTTATTTGTTATTGCTACAACGTATTTTTCCGCGTCTTTCCTGTGCCGTTTGAGCACATTCAGTAAAACTTCAAAATTTGCAATTGTTTCTGTTGTTGTGCCGCTTTTGCTGATGACAGTTAGCAATACTTGCTGCCCTTGCCTGAGAACGTTCTGCATTTCTTCAACAATAACCTGAAGTGCATCCGGGTCAACTGTATCTGCATACAGTATGCGCGGCGCGTTATGTAAATTCCAGTTTTTGCCGAGAATTGCTTCCTGCACTGCCATTGTGCCAAGATTGCTGCCGCCAATGCCAACGACAACAATCAATTGCGGCTTGAGCTTTTGTTTCAGCGAAGTTGCGGCAATGGCAACGCGTAAATTGTGGTCGTCAATGCAAAGATCGAGGCAGCTAAAGTCCAGCTTTCCTCTTAGCGTTTTTTTCGCTGTAGAAAACATCTTGTTTTTAGGAATAAGTGCGTTGTCGTAATTAAATACAAGCATAGTGCCTCTTTTGTTTTACTCTTGTAAGAATCGTATTTAAACCTATCTCACCGCAACTCTTTTAAACTCCCCATGCCAAATTACTCATAACAGCATAAAGAGGTGCTTATATGGCAAAAGAATCAAAAGGTTGGGCATTTATCGGAACATTGCCCATTATCGGGTTTATTCTGGTATGGCTAACAAACAAAAATGACAAATACGCAATGTTCTATGGTAAGCAGGGACTGGCATTAGGAATTACCCAGATAGTAATTACAATGGCTATGGCACTGCTCGTCTTAACAATTCCGCTTATACCAATCTGGAACATTGCTGTTTTGGTCTTGTGGATTATCAGCGTTGTTAACGCCATGAGCGGCAAGCAGAAAGCAACCCCATTGGTTGGCAAATTAGCAGCTAAATTTTAGTCTGCTGATATTTTACTAATTTTTCTTCTTTTTCTTCCATTATTACGCTGGTAATATGAGTTTTTTCTTTGAGATGCTCTTTTATCATATGATAGTCTTAAGGTATGATTCTCTCCAGCTGCAAACTTTTGAGCGGGAACCACTCTAATCTGCCTTCTTCGCTTTCTTTTATCTGGGTTGTTTTTGTTTTCAAAACAACAAAGAACAACAGGAATGCGTGCTTGTATGTTTCATTCTCTTTCACGCGTTCGTGCGCAATAGTCGCAATATGCGAAAAAGTGCAGTCCAGACCAGTCTCTTCTTTCACTTCTCTAAGTGCGCACTCTTCTATGCTTTCTTCCAAATGCAGCTTGCCGCCAGGCATTCCCCAGTAATTTTGATACGGCCTTCGCTTTCTTTTCAGCAATAATATCTGGTTGTCCTTTACAATGGCCGCCAGAACAACTGGCAGGCATCCGCCGGTTATTTTCTGAGTGATATGCGCAAAGAATGGCAGTAATTTCTCGCCGTGCGCGCTCAACAGGTAATCGTCGCCGTCTTTTTCCAGCATTCCTTCTTTTACCATGCCGTCCAGGTGATATGCTAGCGTGTTGCTTTTGATGCCTACTGCTTTTTCTATTTCTGAAAAACGAAGACGTTTGCTGCTAACAAATAGTTCAAAGATTTTGTGTCTGACATCAGCTTTAGGCATATTGAAGAGTAGCAGAACTGCATTTTTAAGTGTTTGTGTCCAGTCATTCTGTTCACAATATTTATATATGATTATCTAAACGTCAATGCTATGAAAACATACCTTATAGCGATTTTATTGGTTGCATTGCTTGTAGCGTGCCAGCCTGCAGAAACAAAGCCTGTTCCGCAGACACAAGATACTGGCACTGCCAAGTTTGTGATTACTCCGCCAGCTGAAACTAAAACAGAAGCCGTAAAGACGCCTATCTCAACACCTTCTGATTCTAAGCAAATTGTTCCCGAAACAAAAACATTCAACGTTGAGGCATTCCAATTTAGCTATGAGCCGAATGTAATTCATGTGAAAGTAGGCGACAA
>JBGPJV010000084.1:0-3995 GCA_041485605.1 Candidatus Nanoarchaeia archaeon
AATCAGCATTATTCTGAACTTGTTGAGCACGTTACTTCGTTGATGGTTTCTGAAGCTAAGCTCAAATGAATGTTAGACCCGCACGTAGTAACAAACATTTATAAGTAAAAAAGGTGATTTATTTTCTATATGTCGGAAATCATAATTGGTGGTTGTTGAATGGCATCTAGAGGAAGACCTGTCAAGTCTGAAATCCGGCAAAACGTCATTGAAATTCTGAGCGTTATCGGCTCTTCATATGGCTATTTGATCCATAAATATTACAATGAGCTATTTCCTGCGTGCACCAGAGAAAATATTTATTATAATTTGCGCAAAGGCGTCAAGCTTGGCGAGTTTGAATTGGCTGAAGTCAAGCAGGAAAAGGGCGCGTACAGCTGGGGCACGGTTGTTGAGAAGAAATACTACAAAGTCGGCCCAAACGCGGTTCCGCGCGGCAATCCAAGAGTTAAAGAATTCTTTGACAAGTTGAAGCCGAGGAAATAGTTTTTAAACATATTTTAAAACGTCCTTTATAGTTTTAATTTTGCGGCTGGTTCTCCATCTTGGATGTTTTTTCTCGTGATCTGTTGTCATCAGAACTGCGTCTATGCCGTTTTTCTTTGCCGGTCGATAGTCCCAGTCATACTTGTCTCCTACCATTAGCGCTTTGCTTTTTGGAATTTTTCTTCGTTTGAGCACTTTAAGCATCATTTCGCCTTTTGATTCAGGGTATGGTCTTGTCGCGTGAATTTCGTCAAAAAGTAGGTCTAACTCAAAATGTCTGACTTTATTTTTGAGAATCGCGTCTGCTTCTTCTGGTGGATGCGGGTGTGTTGATAATATTACCAGGATTATCCCTTTTGCCCGCAGTTTTTTAATTGTTGACAGCGTTGTTGGGGTTAAAATCAAGTGTCTATTTGGATTTCTGGCTGTTCTTGGCGTGTTATACACCCACCATGGCACTTTTGTGTGTTTCGTTAGCTTTGGGTACCAAAGAGTACCATCTCCATCAAAAAATATTATTTTCTTCATGTTCGCCTCGCAGTTAAATACTAAGAATTAAACTATTTCTCTTCAATACTCTGCATGATGATAATATCCTGAGTCGTTAACTTCCCGCCTTTCTTCAATTTCTGTTGAACTTCGTTTTGTAAGTCTGAAAGTTTTTTCTTTTTCTGCTGTTCTGTCTTTATTTGTTCTTCTTTGAATTCTTCGCCAATCTCTTTGCGTAACTCGTTCAATTTTGCAGATTTCTCGTCGACTGGCTTTGCTTTTTCAGCAAGTTCTGCTTTCTTAACCTCTATCTGTTTGTTCAATTCATTTTCTTGTTTCTTTAATTCATCTACTTTCTTGCTGAGTTCCATCAATTTTTCGTGTTTCTGCTGGGAACTCTTCGCTTTTTCTTGAATAATAGCGTGCAATGCATCTGCCTTGTCCTTTAGAGTATCAATTTCCTTGCTTAATCCGCGGGTGTCTTCCCACATGCCGGATACTTTCTTCACTTCTTTCAATTTCTTCTCAAGATCCCTGATAATCTTCATTATTTTCTGTTCTTTGTCAAATGAAGGCGCTTCTGTTTCAATTTGGTATTGTAATCGCTCAATCTGCAGTTTCAAGGCATTCGGGTTCTGTCGTACGCCTGGCTTTGACTTAACTTCTTTCTTGACAGTTGAAACTTTCTTGAACGAGTCTATTTTTTCTTTTATCTGCTTGGCAAGCACATCTCGTTCTACTTTTGCTGCTTTGACTTCAGAAGTTAAAGCATCCCTGTCGCGCCGTAATTCTTTAATTTCTCTGATAGAGGTGGAAATTTGTTTGCCAAGGGCGTTTCTTTGAGAAAATAACTGTTCTTTATGGTCTGAAATCTGCTTTAAACTCGTCCTGATTTCCTTGATGTCTTTGTGTAAGTCATCAATTTGGCGCTGTATCTGCTGTTCCTCTTGCGGTGTCAACATTCAAGTTCCTCTGGCTAAATAATGATAACATAAAAAAATAATTTAGCCGAAGAGTGCGCTAAGTCCTGCAGCGGCGGCTTCTTCTGATTTCTTGTCGTCCTCTGCTGACTTCTTCTTGTCTTCTTTCTTCTCGCCGGCCGGTGCTCCTGCTACAGGTGCTGCTGCAACTGCTACTGGAGTTGCTGCTTTCTTCACGGCTTCATCGATGTTTACGCCTGAAAGGCTTGCAACGAGTGCTTTGACGCGTGCATCATCTGCTTTGACGCCTGCTGCTTCTAGCACTTTCTTTACATTTGCCTCTTCTACTTTGTGTCCTGCTTTGTGTATGAGCAAGGCGGCATATATGTATTCCATGTTTTGCTACCTCCGATAAATGTTATTGAACGGGATTGTTTTCTGCTGGTGCTTTGGCGGCGAGGTCTTCGGCGAGTTCTGGAGCCGCGATGTTTCCTTCGATTCCGACTGCCTTGGCCTCTCTGTACGCTTTAGCGATGAATACTTCAATATTATCCTTTGTTGTGAATCCTATTTCGACTGCTACGTTAAGCGCTTCTATTGCAGCGCCTATCAAATTAATCATGAACTTGGTTTCGTCAATGTCAAGGACTGATTTTGGATAAATAATGCCTTTTTCGTACACGCATGATAAGTCCAGGCCGATTTCCATTGGCTCAATTCCCAATCTTTGGAGCATGCTTGCGAGTTTTGCTTCAATTGGCTGTCCTTCCCTGACAACCAATGCGTCTTGTTTGACTGCAACTTTGCCGCCCTCAACGCCTGCCTTGATGCCGAGAGCTGCGAATTCTGAGATGACTGGGCCTGGTGTGAATGGTGTTGGCCCGGCCGGAATTGTGATGTCTCTTGGAGAGATTTGGCCTGGCTTTGCTGCTGCTGGTGTCTTGCTCTTCTTGATGATCTTGTAAAGTTCAAACGGGTTATCTTTGGTGAACATTAATGCGGGCATTCCTTTTACGTTTTCGATTAATTTTTCGCCGTTCTGGAGTTTCAAATCTTTGAGACCGAGCATAATCAGTGTTTTTCTGGTCATGACCAGTTCAACTTTGCCGCGCAGCTGTTTTTTCATCTGCAATAAGCTGCCTGCTGGAAGTCCTTCCATGTTGAGAATGCCGATAATCGGGTACTGTTTGCCAAGGGCGACTATGTTTTTGACAACTTCTTTTTTTTCTGGCGCTGCTTTGGAGGTCTTGACCATTTCTACTCAGCCCCTTCCTTCTTCGCCTTTGCTTTTTTTGGCTTTGGTTCTTTTGCAGCTGGTGCTTCTGTTTTTGGAGCTTCCTTTGGTGCTTCAGCTTTTGGCTTGGGCATTTTTATGCCGTCTTCTGTTATGGTGACCGGCTGGCTCATTGACAGTTTGAGCATGATTGTTTTGATGTTGAATGCTTCCTGTGGTAATTTCTGAACTACGCTGCTGTACACTGCCAGCATATTGTCTGCAACTTGTTCGTCTGGCATGTCTTCTTTACCTACCATGACTTTGACGCTTGGCTGTAATTTTGCAGAAACTTTTATTGTCTTGCGCAAGGTTTCAGTTAAGGTTTTGAGGTTTGCGTTTGGTGGAACGACGCATCCTGCTTTTGGGTTTGGCATCTTTCCACGCGGTCCAAACACTCTACCGAACGTTTTTGCTACGTCTGGCATAATGTTTGCCTGTGCAATAAAGTAATCGTATTGTCCGGCTATTTTCTTGACTTCTTTCTTGTTGGCTGCAAAGCTTGGGAATTTGTCATGCATGATGACCAAATCACAGTTTGCTTTTGCTGATTCCTGCAGTTCTGGTCCAACTAATGCGCCGATTTTGATTGGTTTTCCTTTGTCAAACGGCAGTTTAACCCAAGTTTCGACTTGTTCTTCTGGCTTCTTGAGATCAAGATGTCTGAGGTTGATAACGAAGTCATATGTCTGCTTAAACTTGCGTTTAGGAAGAGCTTTCAGTGCTTGTATTGCTTCAATGAATGTTTTCTTGTCCATAGGCTCCCTTCCACCGAAGTGGTTAAGTTATTGGGAATACTATTCAGCGACGATGGGTTGTTTATAAAT
>JBGPJV010000085.1:0-3984 GCA_041485605.1 Candidatus Nanoarchaeia archaeon
CGGGAAGGCGCGCAGGCAGCAGCCAAAAGCTGGACTTGTACTGCGACATGTCTACCATGCAGAAAGCGTCAACAATGCAGTATCGTTAGTATTCTCTTGAATATTTTTGTTTGAGTGCTTCGTAGACCGTTTTCAATGAGTCAGCTTGGTCTTTGAAAAGCGCTCTTTTGAATTCTGTTTTCTTGCTGAATACTTGTTTTAACGCTTCATATGAAGCTTTCAATTCTTGTTCAGGGTTAATGTCAAGTTCAGAGTGCTGCGCTTTTACAGTTAATCTGAATGCGTGTATTAGGTATTGTGCTGCATAGCCGTCTGGCTCTTCTGGTTTGAATGCAGAATATTTCTTTGCGTCTTCTAGCGCTGAATCAAGATAGTCTAGGCGTATGTCGCCGTCTTTCATCAGCTGCAGGCGAGTGTCAAACCTGTTCCAGCGCGCGACTGGATTATCGTTTTCTTTTATTGAATCAGTGTAGCATTGGATTGCGAATTCTGGTATTTTGTGCCTGAGCGCGATAGTGCCTTCCAAGTTGTATGCGTTTGCTTTGAGTTCGCCGGTGTTGCAGCGCGCTATGACGCCTTCTACCATTTTGACAGATTCAAGAAAATCGCCTAGGCGTGATACGCAGTCTGCCTGCCGCAAAAGGCTGTCATATTCCGTGCCTTCATTTTTTCGTGAAATCTCAAAGGTGTTGAATGCGGCAGAATACAAGTCATATTGCCTTTTTTTGTCAGCTTCTGTTTCTGCTTTGTTCATTAGCTTGACTCCCTGGTTGTAATAAGAATCTTCAGCTAGCCGTGCTTCTATTGTTTTTACTTCTGGTTGTGCGCATCCTGCGCCGAGAAGTATGGCTGCCAGCCCCAACTCACGTAAGCCCATAATAAGACGAGAAATTGTCGATTTATAAGTGTTGCGACACATTTTATACGAATGCTAGAACAACATTTGTTATCAATACTGCCAGTATTGCGAAGCTGACTGACTTCCAGATGGTGCTGGCGTGTCGTTCGTGTACTATGCCTTGCAAAGCTGTTAAGAACATTCTGCCGCCATCAACTGGGCCTAATGGGATTAAATTGAACAATCCAACACCCAAGCTTAACAAGTACATCCAGTATACCAAATCTTTGAGCCAGAGTACGACGTAGGTTGCCCAGGTTGGCGCTTTCAACGGCTGGTCTACATAGACGCCCAGCCATGCTTTTTTGTTTGATGGGTTTTCTCCAAGTGAAATATCCCTGATCGCGTTTGAAGTTACAACGTTGATGTTATCTCCGGGTAAAGTGTCTTTCAATGCTTTGCTGAAGTCTGCTGTTTCCCTGATTGCCTGTCCGTTAATCTCTGTTATTTTATCGCCGACAATAATGCCTGCTTGTTCTGCAGGCGGGTTGCCGTCCATTAGGTCGGTAACGACAACGCCGTCTTTTGAGTAAAAGGTATCCGTAAAAGGAGTAATGACTGTGAACATCAATGTCATCAATATAATTCCGGTGAAAATGTTTGCCACTGGTCCTGCTGCATAGACTGCGAGTTGTTTTTTGCGCGGCGCCTGTGCTAATTTCTTTTCGTCTGGCTCGACAAATGCGCCGGGAATGAGTGGAATTATCGCGCCTAAAATAACCAGTCCTGAGTTCTTTACTTTTAGTCCGTATGCGCGTGCCATGACGCCGTGCATTCCTTCGTGGATGATGAGTATTGCGAAGATGCTGAATATCCAGTAGAAGAATGGAACGTAAAAGACGCCTTTTGCTTTGAACGGTAAAACAACGCCAACAGTTGGGGTGATAGCGCCGGAAAGCACTTGTATTAAGCTGCGCGCAAGGTCAAATGTAACTATTGCCATGCCGATAAAGCCAATGCCGATTATCCAGGGTGTTGCGACTTCCCAGACGCGCTTGTATTTGCGGGCGATTCTGTCCATGGTTGCAATGCCTGCTTGTGTTCTGTACATTGCCGCGTAGAATATGCCCCATCTGTGGAAAGACAATTTTTTGCGGTTAAAAAAGACAATGAGTGCGAGAACAACGACGAGAGAAATTGTCGCTGCCGTGTCTACAGAAACCATGTCTTCTTTACGAGTGCTTTTGTTAATAAACGTTATGATTATATTAGGAAAATGACTATATATTACTGTCGAGTAGTAAAAATGCAAAGTCTTTTATAGGTGTTTTCCGAAAGAGCGTACATGGACAAAAAGAAGGAGAATTTGCTGGCAAATATCGCTCTTGCAACAACGTTGACAGCTGCAGCTATTTTTGGCGTTATCAAGTTTAAGCAGCATTACATCGATGCAAAAGAAACAATAGAACAGAAAGTGCGGCAGCCGATAGTTCTGCAGGAGGCAGAACAGCCAAAATTAGAGCAAAAAGTCGGCTATTCTATAGCATACAATCCAAAAACAAATTTAGCCGTTGTCAAGAATCGTGACAGTTTCCAGTTCTATGGCGATAGGGTGCTGAAAGGCGGCAAGTACAAAGAGGTTGACGCTGATTTATACGAACTGTTAATGCATATGGCGGATGATTACAAAATACAATTTAAGCAGCCATTATTCGTTGGCCCGATGTGGGACGACCAGGGGCACAGCAATGGCTCAAAGCATTATGAAGGAAAAGCGGCCGACATTGATTTCGGCGCAAACATAGGCACTGTTGGATACAAGAGTGACCGCCCAAAAGCAGAATTCTTGTTGCGCTACATCCGGAAATACGCAAAGGATCACAATAAAGAATTTAAAGTTCTGTTTAATGACAAAGATTTCATCAATGAAGGATTGTGCGCCTATTTTGAAGGGCACCACAATCATATACATATCGGGAAGTGAGTTGTATGGACCGCGAGCATTTGCCAGTTTCTCTGTTGGACGACTTGAGCTATATTGTGAATAACGACGCTGAGTTCAGGAAAATGGTCAAGTCCGCAAATGGCATAGACAGGGATGTTAGGGAGCTGCTTGTTGGCAATGAGCAGAAAGGGATTCCACCGCGCATAACTGATGTGAGAAAACGTCTAGCCGCTTTTGTTATTGAAAAGCTCAAAGAGGTGGCTGATGACTACATTGACCATTCCACTGCAGACGTGCGTGTTTTTGAGTGCAAGCTTGACCCGAAACAGCGGTATAATTATCGGACGGTGTTCCCAAACTTATTAACAACGTATTTGTGGCGTGACAATAACGGCCTGGTTCAGCGCATGTTTTCTGCGCGCTGTGAATACCAGCAGAATCAGTACTCTTCAAATTCATATCGTGGGCAGTCAAAGCAAAGCACGAATCTGGCAGATTTAATTGCCAGGGTTGAGCAGTGGGAAAAGTTGTCTTTGGACGAGTGTTGCGTTATGGATGATATGCGGGCATTTCCGCTGAAGTCGGTTACCATGCCTTCATTGAAGGCGCCCGTGCCTGACCGTTCTGTGCCGTTCAGGGTCTACGAGGGTGAAATGGTATATGATAGTGACCGTGATGTGAATGGCAAGCAGGTAGTGACTTCCCGCCAGATACGGGTGTCTAAGAAGGCAAAGGTGTCTGTGCAGATGTTTGATTATAGCCGTACGTTGGCAGTGCGTATTCTGTACAATGCTATTTAATTTACATATAGAAGATAATTCTTTCTAATAGTAAATATTCGTCACCACGTAGTAACTACAAACCGAAACATTTATATACTTCAACCACCCATTACTACCCTATAGAGATAACAAATCGGGGTGGTAGAAATGACACGAAACACAAGGGGAAACATGAAACATTTATTCGCTTTATTGGTCCTGGCTGTATTTGCGGCAGGAGTAGGCATTGGAAGCTTGATCGGCTTACAGTTGCCTGTAAAAGATGCCATTTCATTTGAAACACAAACAACTTCCAGCAGGGGATTGCAGTTTAACTCAGTCCAGCTGGCAGATCCAAGTACTGCCCGGGCAGAGCCTTTGAAGGCAAGCGTTAAAGCTCAGAATTTGGAAGGTCCTATTGAACGTGATTCTCCAGGCGA
>JBGPJV010000086.1:0-3960 GCA_041485605.1 Candidatus Nanoarchaeia archaeon
AGGTTTTTTCCGTCGGTGGAGCGCCAACCTGTAATTTTACTGACTTTGCCACGGCTGAACCAAGAATTTCCGTCAGTTTTTCAGTAGGAGCCTTGCGAATATCGCCCAAATCCTTTATTCCGGCGCGGAACATTTTTCTTGCACGGACGCGGCCAATGCCTTCCAAGCGGATTAATGGCAGGAGCTCTTCTTTCACGCCATATTTCAATCGTAACCTGACCTTCATTATTTCTTTTAGCAATGGCTGATACTGCATTAATCTAGCAAGCTCATTGCACGCATACAACAGCCAGTCGGCATTGTCGATTTTAGCTCTCGTTTCACCCGGACGACTATCGTAATGCTCCATAACCCACTCTTCATCCTTTTCATCAATCCAGTCTTCCAGCATTAGCGCAGTTTTAACGCTGGCAAGCCAGTCATCATACTCCGGCTCGAACATACTCGGCTCGTGCTCAAGAAGATTAGGTTCAAGCAACGCGTATTTCTGCGTAATATCCTCGTATTCCTTTTGTTTTACCCTTAACAGCGGGCGCATCTCAAGCGTGTTGGAAACTGCGTGCAGAAATGAGATTGATTTCAGCGTAATATGTGTTGCCCGCTCAAGACGATTGAGTAAGTTGAAAGCGGTCAAAGGGTCAAGGTACAATTCAGCAACACGCTTGCCAAGCATTGTAGCGCGATACCCTTCCTGAACCTTCTGTAAAAAGCCCCATTCCTCCAGCAATTTCAAAGTTCTGTCAATAATACGCTCCATTTTTGCCAAGTCTTTGTACTGATACGCCCAGAACGTCTTGCTAAAAAAATCAAGAATAGAATCGTTTGATGAAATAATTCTGGAAGAGATTAAAGACAGCAAGTATGTGCGTAAAACCGGCTCAACGGCCAGCTTGCTGTAAATATCCTCAGGAATGCCATTTAGATAATGATCGATAATGTATTCTTTATCAGTCTCGGTTTGGGCAAGCACGATAGTCTCTCCAAAAGTATCGTATTTCGGCCTTCCTGCCCTGCCCGCCATCTGCAGAAATTCTAGCACAGGAATAGGCGCCATTCCATGCATTCCAAATCTTTTGACGTCTCTTATTATTGAACGGAAGGCAGGCAAGTCCATTCCAGCAGCAAGCGTGGGAGTGCAGCAAATAATTCTGATGAGACCAGCGCGGAACGCATCCTCAACCAACTCTTTTTGTTTTGAAGCAAGGCCGGAGTGATGGAAAGCGATGCCATGCTTTACCGAAGCGGCCAATCTTTCGCACTGCCTGGTAGGTTTTGAAAGAACGGTTAGTATTGATTCAGACAACTTGTCAAGCTCAGCGCTTTTCAAAGGCGATTTTTTCCCGATGTCCTCAGCCACTTTTTCAGCAGAACGCTTGGCATTAACGAAAACCAGCGCCTGCTTCTTGATTTCGACCGTATCAAGAGCGATATTAATGACCGGATCGCTTGTTTTTTCAGCTATTTTCATGTTTACAGCTACGTTTTTAACAGTTCTTAATATTTACCATAATGTTTAAAAAGCGTTATATTCCCCACGAACAGATACGAGCCCGTAGCTTAGTCTGGTTGAGCACTCGACTGATAATCGAGAGGTCCGGCGTTCAAATCGCCGCGGGCTCATATTTTCTTTTTTATGCCACAATCCTTTTAAATCACGGGTTTTTTTCATATACGGGTGGGTGAAGTGGCATTTACAGAGATAGCGCACAACTATGACCAACGCGTAATTGACTGGTTATACGTAAAATTCTCACGATATTTCAGCAGAACTTTGGACGCAGGCGCGCCAACGGTCCAGGGACTTGAGAACCTTCTTTCCATTTCTCATGACACTTCTGTTGTTTTGGTCTCAACTCACAAAAGCCATCTTGATTACGTTGTCGTTCCTTGGGTGCTTAGGCATCATCAAACTCCAAAAGGAGAAAGACCTCTCGCCATAGCGGCAGGTGACAACTTATTCAAGAGAATTGCAAAATGGGATTTCAACAAGCTTTTGCGCAAAGCCGGCGGATACAAAATAATCAGGCAGCCTAAACAAGGCAAAAGAATCTCAACTACAGAAACGCTGCTCAAATACACAACGGAGCGCATGGGAGCAGGCGATTGGTTTTTGATATTCCCAGAAAAAGGCAGGTCGTACACTGGTGAAGTGCTTCCATTCGATTCCGCCGCTATGGGTATATTCCAAAGAGCAGAAAAAAGAGCCGGACGGAAGGTTGTGTACGTACCAATGGCAATAGGATACGAACGCGTGCCTGAAGACAGATGGTTTGCATCGTTTGCACAATACAAATCATCACAATCACGTTTTAAAAAAATGCTTTACTATACTCTTGACTGGCCACTCATTATTGGACAGCAATACCTTGGCATCGGAAACAAACCAATCGGGCACATTTCAGTACGCTTTGGTGCGCCGATGATAAGTTCAGATGGAAATTCTCCGCTGAACAAAGAAGTTTTTGCAGCAAAACTTGAGGATGAGTGCAAATCACTAGTCCCTGCATTTTCAACAAATATCATCTGCGCCGCTTTCCTTCAAGACCACCCGAAAAATTCAGCCAACAATATTGTGAAAATCTATGATTTACTTAAACAGCGTGGAGCACTTGCAGAGAACGCTACATTTGATGATATCATCCCGCGCGCATACCGCTTCCTTGACGCTCCATTCCGCCGTTTCTTCCACATGGGGCTGGCGTACGGATTTGCGCGCAAAGACATCATGGAATATTATAAAAACGGCATTGCGCATTATTTAAAATCTCAACACGACGCGCCAAAGATGTCGTGAACAGCGCCAAGAATTACGTTTCTTAAAAGCTCAATAATGTCAACCGAGTTGTACACGTTATTGTTATCCTGGTCAAGGTCAACAACACATTCTCCTGCTGTGCTTGGTGAAATGCACGATGTTGAGTTTGTGTTCAGTGCCGTCAGCAGCAAAATCATATCGCCGACATCAGCGTTTGTATTGTTGTTCAAGTCGATATTTGCAAGGCACGGCGATGAAATGACTGTCACATTAATACTCGCATTACCAAAACTGCCGTTGACTGTTGATGTTGCAGTAAGTTTGTGCTTTCCTGCTGGCAAGTTAACAGAAATACCTGCGCCCATTCCTAGATTGCCGGATATATTTGAAGACCAGCTTATGCTTCCATCAGGAGAGCTGGCCGCAGTGAGCGTTGTGCCGTTTGACAGCAGAAGCGCGTTCGGTGCAGGGCTGGTGATATTTACAGAAACAACCAATGGCGCGTACACAACCGCAACTACGATGCTTGCTGTAGCTGATTCATTGCCTTCAGTTACTGTCGCAGCAATTGTATGACTGCCAACCGGCAATGCAACATTTATGCTTGTGCCATCTCCCAAGACTCCTGAAACATTAGATGTCCAGACAACAGTGAAGTTATCTGAATTATTGCCAGTCACTGCCGCGACAAGTGCAGTGCCATTTGCATACACTGTCGAATTATTTGCGGGAGAAGAAATGCTAATGTTTAACGGCGCGCCAGGAGGACTTGGAGGAGGATTAACTGTTATGCTCACATTAGCTGATGCAGTCTCATTGCCTCCTACAGCGGAGGCGGTTATGGTGTGGGCGCCTGGAGTAAGATTGACCATGATACTTTCTCCAGCGCCAAGCAATCCTGAAACGTTTGAAGTCCACGTTACAACAACCGACGTTTCATTTCCAGACACATTTACTATTAATGAAATATTCTCAGCATCCACTATTGCATTTTCAATCGGAGAGACAATTGAGACATTAAGTGGAACAGATGGGATGGAGGAATTGTAGCCAAGATATTCCAGCGCTGCAAGAATGTTGATACGCGGATAGCCGCTGACGTTTTTTCCTGTCAACATGAGCGCATTCTTAATGTCGTCAGGTGTAAAAGTCTGTCCAGTCAGGGCTGCATACTGCTGCAATAATACAACTGCGCCAGAGACGTG
>JBGPJV010000087.1:0-3918 GCA_041485605.1 Candidatus Nanoarchaeia archaeon
CACGCGACATTCAAGGGAGAACCTCTAGTGCAGTTTCCTAAACTGTTTCTTGACAGCCTAGCAATTCTGGCACTTGCAATGGTCATCTTTGCCTGCGCTGCGCGATTACGATTGCGGGAGATTGACACACTAGGAGGACTGGCACTAAAATTGTGTTTGGTTAATTCTTTGTTTGTGCTTGTGTTTTTTTCTGCAGCGTCACATTACATTTTGGGCATTTCTGTCTTAAGCAGTTTGTTATTGTCTTCAATTGTGCTTGGCACTGTTCCGGAAATAACACTTGGCGTGCATTACAAAACACGCGCGGCCAACATGCTGATGCTTGAAAGCATCTTCAACACGCCATTGTCAGTCGTTTTGCCGTTTATGTTCCTAAAATTAATGCAGACAGTGCCGGAAATGCTGACTTCACAAATACTTGACCACATCATTCCATTCTTGTTGAACATTATAGTCGGCATTGGCTCAGGAGTGTTTATCGGCATAATATTATTCAAACTCATCCAACACGCGTATACACACGTCTATTCACCACTAGCAGTCATTATAGCTGCCTTGCTTTCGTATGTACTTGCTGAAAACTTAGGGGGTTCTGGCGTATTAGCGGTAACAGCACTTGGAATTTTCTTTGGCAACGTTTACGTGAAAGAGAAAATAAAGCTGCTTGAAACTGAAGGCGTTCTTTCAAAAGCACTTCTCATACTTTTATTCATATTAACTGGAATTGTAATTCACATTCCTTACACTGCACAGTTCTTTATTACATCGGGACTGTTATTTGCAGCATTTGTAGTTATCAGATTCATTGGAACGTCTTTAAGTTTGAAAGGATATTCATGGCACGAAAAACTGTATATGACGCTTAACGCGCCAAAAGGCATTGCAACCATTGCAGTTGGATTTGTGCTGGCAGTATTCAACATGCCAGAAGTTGGAATGGTAGCAGATATGGCAGTCGCGTTCTTCCTTTACAGCATAATACTTGCAACCATTACAACATGGGTGACAAATGAAAACCGTACTCATTGACACAAATTTTCTTGTAGAATGTGCGAAGAACAAAGTAGACATGCACACAGAACTCACCCGAGTACTTGATACAAACTTTGAAGTTGCCATTCTGGACAGAACAATGGAAGAATTAGATACTATAATTGCGCGCGGGAAAAGTGAAGGCAGAGCAGCAAAGCTTGCGAAAACAATCCTGATGACAAAACACGTTACTATAATAGCAACTTCCGGCGGGCACACTGACAACCTATTACTTGAGAAAGCAGATGAGAATCACATTGTTGCAACAATGGACAAAGCATTGAAACAGCGATTGAAGAAGAAAAAACAGGATGTGATCATCATTCGCGGGCAGAAAAAGCTGGCGGTTATGAAAGCATAAGACGAAAGCTTTTTAAATACCCTATAGGTTTTCCCTCTGTAGGATGAGATAACGGGGGTTCTGATAACCGGCCTGTTATTGATGGAGACCAAGAAATGTTTTACAAAATAGAAGTCAAAGACCACATAAGAGTACCGCCGCGATTGTTCGCGTTTGACGTGAACGAAGCAGTGCTAAGAGCAGTCAAGCAAAAGTATGATGGTTTAATCGACCCGAACTTGGGCGTTATTATAGACGTAGCAAACGTCAAGGAGATTGGCGAAGGCGTCATAATCCCAGGCGACGGCGCAAGCTACTACGACACTACATTTGAATTACTCGCATTCACACCAGAAATGTCAGAGGTCTGCACAGGCAAGATAAAAGACATTGCGGACTTTGGCGCGTTCATCACCTTAGGACCAATTGACGGCATGATACACATCTCACAAACCATGGATGATTTCGTCACGTTTGCAAAAGACAAGACGCTCAGCGGCAGAGATTCAAAGAGAGCATTGAAAGTAGGCGACATCTGCAGGGCACGCGTTATCGCAGTATCGTTCAAAGACGTTACCAACCCAAAGATTGGCTTGACCATGAGGCAGCCAGGACTGGGCAAACTCGACTGGATCACAGCCGAGGAAGAGCCAGCAGCCAAAGCGCCTGAAGAAAAGAAAGCCAAGAAGGAGAAGAAAAATGAGTAAGAAAAAAGCATGCAAAAGATGCAAATACTTTTTTGATGGGGATGAATGCCCATTATGCAAGACATCACAGTCAGTAACAAACTGGAAAGGCCGAATTTTCATAATTAACGGCAAGCAAAGCGGCATTGCCAAGAAAATTGGCGCAGAAGCAGAAGGCGAATATGCAATCAAGGTGACATAAATGGAATTGAACATCAAGAACAAGAAAGATAATACCCTGTTGAAAAGACAGGAAGTAACCGGCGAATTAACATTCGTAGGAGCAGCAACGCCAAGCAACAAACAATTACTGGAAGAATTAACCAAGAAGCTAAACGTTGCAGCTGACGTCATTGTCATCAAGCACATTTACGGCGCATTTGGCGGCGGAAAAGCAACATTTGAAGCAGATGTATACGCATCCAAAGAACAGCTTGACAAAATAGAGCCAAAGAAGAAAGTGAAAGCAGCTGCACCAGCAGCTCCGGCGGCATAATCATGGCAGACGCAAAAAAAGCACCAGTAAAGAAAGGACCGCCGCAAAAAGGCGCGTGGAAATTATACGAAAAGAAAGGCGACAAACTGGAACGCAAGAACAAAAGCTGCCCCAAGTGCGGACAAGGATTCTTCATGGCACAGCACAAAGACAGACTTTACTGCGGCGGCTGCGGCTATACCGAATTCCAGAAGAAAGCCAAGTAATTATTTTATTTTAACTTATTCTGCTAATTTACTATAAACTAGTTCTTCGAATAATACGTTGAAGAAAGAACAACGAGGAGGGGCCAGGGCGTATAGCTTTGCGCTCAGCACGGGGCCCGTGTTGGATTGGGGAGTTGCGCACGCGTCAACCAATCCTCATCCATCACTGTTCTTTCCACATAAATACCTCTTAAGAAAGAGAAAGATATAATTATGATGTATGGGAAGTACGGCATATGGAAGATGGGCTACGCAATCATTCACGAGGGGATTCAACCGCCATCCCCTCGCGCTCCCGGCGGGTAATGTGTATGGGAACATTTGATATCCTGCATCCCGGACATTTGGATTATTTTAGGCAGGCAAAAGAATTTGGAGACTTTCTGATTGTCGTTGTTGCGCGTGATTCAAATGCGCTGAAAGAAGGGAAAAAACTACAGCATGGAGAAAAAGAAAGATATGCGCGCGTGGCAGCACAAAAAATAGTGGACAAAGCAGTGCTTGGCAATGAGGGCGACAAACTGAAAATAGTTGAACAGGAAAAGCCCGATGTTATCTGCCTCGGCTATGACCAACAAGCCAATGAAGAAAAACTAAAAGAAGCGCTTGCAAAACGCGAATTATTTCCCCTGATAGTCAGAGCAAAAGCTTATTTTCCAGAAAAATACAAGTCAAGTTTTCTCAAAACTACTTCGCCGGCTGAATTGAGATGACAAGACCGGTCGCACTTTGAGTAAAGGAAACCTTCTGGCCAAGCCTGAGCTGCGCATCCTGCACAACATAATTAACCCGCGACGGAATCTTTTTGTCAAGACGCGCAATTACGCCAGTAAGCTTGCCTTCGGTCAGCTGCTTGATTGTCTGAATCTTGCCGATGCCTGATACGCAGCCCTCATCAATAAGGAGGAATCATGCGTGTCCTGGGACCCGGGCTTCTCCTCGTCGTACTGCTCATTCCTGCCACCAGCCAGGCCGGCGACCACAACGCCGACGCGTTTGTCGCGGGCTCGTACGCGTACATCAAAGGCTCGAGCAGCCTGGGGGGCTGGCACACCTCGGGGGCAGTGACGTTGAAGGACCACCCGGAGTGGAGCTTCGTCTTGGACATCAGCACTCACTTCTTCGGATCAAGCGATGACAAGGACTTGACGCAGGTCA
>JBGPJV010000088.1:0-3910 GCA_041485605.1 Candidatus Nanoarchaeia archaeon
GCCCACCACTCCGGACAATAACCCGCTGGCGCCAATGGATGCGCACGATTGAAAAAATCACCATAAGCAATTAGAATGTCCCCAAGGAAAATAATTTCCTTAACAAATGGATGCACACGCTTTGCCTCCTCAAATGATTGGATCTGCTGCACAGAACCGTCTGCCAGACGGACAATAGGGCCTTCAATTAAGTCGCAAGACGTCATACTTGCTGCTTTCCCCGGACGCTCCGTCTTCAACTGCGTACCGGTTGCAATGTACTGATTTAGGATGTACATAGTCGCTGGATGGATGCTTTGCGCGCTAAAACCAGATGTTCTTGAACGGCCGTATCTCAAACGGAAGCCGCCAGAGCGCAATGGATAACCAAGCACTGGCCTGCCCGCAACCAAATCAGCAATGTACGTGAAGTCGGGAGTAATTTTTTGATTTGAAACTGCAGCTGTGGTCTTGCCCGCTTTTGCCTTTTTTTGTATGTGCAGGAATTCTTCAAGGAAATTCCAAGAGTCAAGACCAAAGTCCTTTCCCCACGCGCCCAACTGCTTCCAGAGTTTCGGCGCTTTCAACGGAATACAGCTGGAAAGCACCAGACAATAACCGCTTCGAATGTTATTGGTCGGAACGCGGGGCAAGTCCTTGTAATTGGAAACCTCAATCTGCTCACTCGGGTCTCCAGAGACCTCAACCGGCAGATGCTTGAGCATAAATTCAACTTCTGCCTCACTTGGAAAATACTGCAAGTTAGTTACACGCTCATGGTAATCCTGCAATTCTGTAATAGCGCGCCTACATTCATCAGACGTGGCATCGTACACGTCATACCCCATGATTTTTCTGACGTAGTCTGTAATAATGACGCTCACTGCAGCAGCTGTACCGCCCGCGTTTCTGATTGGACCGGCAAAATTAACACAAATGTACTCGCCCCTGTTGTCAATGCGCTTCTTGATCTCAATATTGACGATACCGTCCAAAGGAGAAGAAACCACGCCAACAGTCACGTACGCAAAACCAGTACGGATACCAACTTCCATTGCCTGTTTCTTGTCGGTAAACTTACAGAATTTTTCCAGCGCGACTTCCTCGGCAATCTTCAACGCGACACGCCAATCAAGGGAGCCATACTGCTTTTCCAAATCGATAATACGCTCAACAACACCCGAGTTTACAATCTGCGGCGCAATGACAGAGATTAAACCCACAACACGCTGCGCCATGTTATCAGCAAGCGAAACTTCGACAACAGATTCTGGATCGCGCCCCTTTGCGCGCGCTTTAGCCGCAATGGCGTGCAATCTAACAACTTCTGCCTTCAACTGTTCAAAATACGCATTCATCTCAGGCGATGCACTTACCATTCAAAACCTCATCATCAATACTTGCCTCGTCTGCAAATTAACCACCGGCACAACGCCAGGATCAGGATCGTGACCAACTTTTTCCTGGAAATCTGTCTTTCCCTGGAAACAGCTGGCAGATACAAGAGTTATTCCTCTATACTGCAGCGTGCCTGCCTTGTGAATATGACCTGCGAAAAACAAATCAGGAACTTTCTCAATAACCAATGGGTCCATGCGCTGATCTGGAATGTACAAGGTTGAAGTATGCTGCGGGGCAAGGTGACGGCGTTGAAGAAGAAAACGCATAATCAACGGCGCACGGTCAGAAATATGCTTTCCAGAGTTCTTAATGCTCGGAACAATTTCGGCATAGTCATCAAAACTGTAGCCGTGATAGGTAAGTATGTCAAGACCGCCAAAATCTGCAGAACCGTGAATATTGGTCATGCAAGGATTGCAAATCATAGTTACGTTGGGCAAGTCCCACAAAGGTTTTGTGTACTCTTTCATCAGCTTTGGCTGCGGCTCACTGATTCTTCCAACGTCGTGATTTCCCGGACCAATAATCACGTGCACATCCTTGCGAATTTTAGATAATAACTGCGCACACTCCTTATACTGCTCACGAATGTCGGTAATCGCAAGCTCTCTCTCCTGGCCAGGATATATGCCTACACCATCAACCAAATCGCCGCAAATGAACACATACTTGAGCTTGCCCGAAATTTCCTTTTGCTCAGGTGTTCCGAAGTTGCCGTTTACCCATTCCAAGAAATTATTAAATTTTTCGTGCTCAAATCTTGCAGAACCCACGTGAATGCAAGATAAAACTGCCGCATATACCTCGTCAGGAGTTGTCTTTGGCTCAGTAATCGGAACATCGGGAATTACTATATTGTCAGCGAACACTACACTGTCACCTAATACTCCTTTAATGCCAATTACTTCGTCAAGAACGATATCGGAAGCAAATACGTGCTGGTCCTGCTTTGATTTCATAACTAGAACATTAATTGTGCCGGTAGTGTCTTCCAATTTCAGCATCCAATGCTCATTCTTCGTCTCATACTTGTCCAGCACAATCCCAATAATAGAAACCTGTTCACGGTCTTTCTTGCCCCGCAAACGACCAATTGAAGTCAAATTTTGCAATTCCTGGCGATTATGAAGCAAACGCTCAAGAGCGCGATAACGGGCATTGAAGTAATCAACAAAATCTTGAACTGTACGCTTTTTAGGCTTGTCATCATACTCCCAAATTATGCGCACGGCGGAAATTGGAGATTGCTTTGACACCAATAATTCTGAAGGGTGAATGCCTTGTGACAATGCAATATGCCATTGGTCAACAACATCCGGCTGGCTTAGACGTTCAAGTACCTGCCTGCTGACCAACACGTTGCTTTTCAAAAACGCGCTGACAATTTCCTTCTTTTTGACTAGCTGCTCCATGACAACCCAAGCTCTTCATTCAAGATGCCCTTGATTTTCTGAGTAATGCTCTCATTTGTGCCGATGCAGATTTCCCTTGTGCGCCCATACCTGCCCTTGCTGATGACTTTGGCATTAATAATGCCCAACATGTCCAGCTCGGCAATAATGTCGCTGACACGCCGCTGGGTTAATGGCCTAAGGCCGGTTTGAGCGCAATAACGCTCATAAGCGGAGTAAATCTCACCGGTGAATACGCCTTGTTTTTGGCTGCAGGCATCAATGATGGAGAAAAGAGTAACTTGATACTGCTTTGGCTGGGTTGATACCAAATCAAGAATACGGTCGCGCTCTATTTTTTCCTCTGCCTGGTCAAGATGAGAAATAGCAACCTTGCTTTCATTCTGGCGCTCTGCCAATTCGCCGGAAACTCTCAAAAGTTCCAATGCCCGGCGCGCGTCGCCGTGCTCCCTGGCGGCAAACGCTGCACATTTTTCAAGAACGCCTTCCTCTACCACGCCAGGACTGAACGCAAGCTGGGCGCGCTGCTGCAAAATGTTCTGAATTTGCTCAGCATTGTACGGGGGAAAAATGATATCTTCCTCACTCAAAGAACTTTTAACTCTTGGGTCCAATGTATCTGTAAATACAAGATCATTAGAAATGCCGATAATCGTAATTTGAGTATTCTTCAGCTCAGCGTTAATACGGGTGAGGTTGTAGAGAAGCTCATCTCCTGCTTTGCCGATAAGCTGGTCAATTTCATCAAGAATAAGAAGCAACATGTGCTTGTCTTTGTCAATTGTCTTGTAAAAAACATGGTACACTTCGTCTGTTGGCAGGCCCGTTGGCGGAATGTTCTTGCCATATTCGCGCAACAGCTGCGCAACAAGACGGTATTCGGTGTCTGCGAGTTTTTTGAGCTTGCAATTAAGGTAAATAACCTTAAGAGGAATTTTTTTCTGGAGCGCAATTTCGGTTAATTGCTGCGTGGTGTACTTTACAGTGAGCGTTTTACCCGTGCCAGTCTTGCCATACACAAAAACATTTGACGGCTTATCCATTCGCAAAGTTGGAGCTAGGATATTGGCTAATTGCTGGATTTGATCATCACGGTGCGGAATCTGGCTTGGACTGTA
>JBGPJV010000089.1:0-3849 GCA_041485605.1 Candidatus Nanoarchaeia archaeon
AACCATAATGTATAAGTTGCCGGATGGTGCTCCTTCTGCTCCTGCCTCTCCGCCGCCAGCCACGTGCAATCGCATTCCGTCGTGAATGCCTGCCGGAATTTTGACTTTTACCGGCTCATTGCTGACAATTCTGCCATCGCCGTCGCATTCAGAGCATTTCTTTTCTGGAATTTCTCCAGTTCCTTTGCACTTGCTGCAGGGTGCGGTTGTTGCAAACATGCCGAATGGTGTTCTTTTTGCGTGCCTGACAATGCCTTGTCCTTGGCAGGTGCTGCATTCTACAAAATCATTGCCACCCTTGCCGTCGCATTTGTCGCATTGCACCATTCGCTGCATTCCTATTTCGCGTGTAGTGCCTTTGGCTACGTCTTCCAGAGTAATGTCAACTTCAGCGACTAAATCTCTGCCCGGCCTGCCTCTTCTGCCTGTTCTAAACCCAAATCCGGAAAATAAATTCTCAAATATTTCGTCAAAATTCGTGTTGCCGGCAAAGTCTCTGAAGTCAAAGCCGGAGAACTGTTGTCCGTTAAAGCCTGAGCTTCCAAATTGGTCGTACTGCTGCCGTTTTTCTGCATCACCAAGAACTGCTGCTGCTTCGTTTATTTCTTTGAACTTTTCAGAAGCATTTGCCTCTTTATTGATGTCCGGGTGGTATTTCTTGGCTAATTTCTTGTAGGCAGACTTAATTTCATCTTGAGAAGCTCCTTTTTCCACGCCAAGTAGTTTGTAGTAATCTTTCGTCATCCAAATCTTCCTTTGGCTTTGTGTTCGTCATTAGTTAAGACGTGTTCGAATTCAGCGCGTATTAACTTCTTGACTGCATATTCTCCTGCTGCCCTGACTGCAAGATATACTGCTAACAAGCCAAGCGCGATGTACCCGTATGTTTTGTAGTCCATTTATGCGGTTTCCGTGTCTACCACGTCATCTACCGGTTTTGCCTGTGCCTTGCCTTTGGCGCCCGCTTTTTGATATAACGCGGTTGCCGCTGTGTGCAGGGCATGGTTGGTTTCATCAAGTTTTTTCTTGATTTCATCTGTTGGCTTTTTCTCTTCAAGCATTTTCTTCAGCTCATCTACCTTGTCCTTGATGTCTTTTATTTCTTTTTCGCTTACTTTGCCTTCAAAGTCTTTAATCTGTTTTTCTGCAGTGTAGATAAGTGTGTCTGCGTGGTTGATTGTTTCTATTTCGTCTTTCTTTTTCTTGTCAACTTCTGCAAACTCTTCTGCCTGTTTGCGCATTCTTTCAACTTCTGCAGCGTCTAGCTTGTTTGGAGCTGTTATTCTCAGGCTTTGTTCTTTGCCCGTGCCCAAATCTTTTGCGCTCACATTGAGGATGCCGTTTGCGTCAATATCAAAGGATACTTCAATCTGAGGTATGCCTCTTGGTGCTAGCGGAATTCCTACTAAGTCAAATTGTCCCAAAATTTTGTTGTCTGCAAACATGGGGCGTTCTCCTTGTGATACTCTTATTGTCACGGCTGACTGGTCGTCTGCTGCTGTGCTGAAGTTTTGGCTTTTCTTGACTGGAATGGTCGTGTTTCGCTCAATTAATTTAGTAAACACGCCGCCAAGGGTCTCAATACCTAAACTCAGTGGAGTAACGTCCAGCAAGAGTATGTCCTTAACTTCTCCTGCAAGGACTCCTGCCTGAATTGCTGCGCCCATCGCTACACATTCCATTGGGTCAATGCTTCTTTCTACTTTGTTGCCAAACCATTGTTCCAAGTATTTTTGCACTATTGGCATTCTGGTTGGTCCGCCAACAAGAACGACTCTGTCTAGGTCTTTTACTCCCAGTTTTGAGTCTGAGTGTGCTTGGTCAACTGATTTCTTGCAGCGCTTGACTATTGGGTCTATCAATTCGTCAAGTTTTGCTCGTGTCAGCTTCATCTGCAGGTGTTTTGGTCCTGCTTGCGTTGCCGTAATGAATGGCAGGTTGATTTCAGTCTCCAGTACAGTGCTGAGCTCGATTTTTGCTTTTTCTGCTGCTTCTCTGATTCGCTGCATGGCAACAGCGTCTTGGTTCATATCAATTCCTGATTCTTTTTGGAATTCCTTGACAATGTAACTAATTAGAGTGTTGTCCATGTCTGTTCCGCCCAGTTGAGTGTCTCCTGAAGTTGAAACAACTTCAAACACGCCTTCTGAGAAGTCCATAATAGTGACGTCTAACGTACCTCCACCAAGGTCAAACACAAGAATTTTCTGTTGTTTGTCTGCTTTGTCAAGGCCGTAGGCGAGTGCTGCGGCTGTTGGTTCGTTGACAATACGAACAACTTCGAGTCCTGCGATTGTTCCTGCGTCTTTTGTTGCTTGTCTTTGGTTGTCGTCAAAGTATGCAGGAACAGTAATTACTGCTTTCTTTATTGGCTCGCCAATGAAAACTTCTGCATCGCGTTTTATTTTCTGTAAAATGAATGCAGATATCTGCTGGGGTGTGTATTCCTTGCCGTGAATTTGGTACTTGAAGTTTGTGCCCATCTTTCGTTTTGCAGCATATATGGTGCCGTGCGGGTTTGAAACCGCTTGTCTGCGTGCTGGTTCTCCAACAAGCAATTGGCCGTCTTTTGTGAATGCGACAAATGACGGGAATGCTTTGCCGTACATTGATACTCCTTCTGCCGAAGGGATTATCTTTGGCCTGCCAGCTTCCAATACTGATGCTGCAGAGTTTGATGTTCCTAAGTCAATTCCAATTATTTTTTCTTGTGCCATATTTATTTGTCTCCGCTGGTTTTCCCAGCACCCACGGGCAAGCTTTGCTTGCCGCTGCTAACTTTAACTTTGGCATACCTGATGACTTTGCCATTCATGGTATATCCTTTTTGAAGTTCGTCCACAATTGTGTCTTCAGGTTGCCCGCTTTCTACTTTGAGAAGGACTTCGTGCTTGTACGGGTCAAATTTCTGCCCGACAGGCTTAATCAACTCAACGTGTTCTTCATGCAAAATCTTGTGTAAGTTTTTGAAAATCATTTCAATGCCTTTTCGCGCTTCTTCCGGTACGTCTTTAAGCGTCACCAGGGCGCGTTCAAAGTCATCGATGATTAACAGGAGTTTGACAATCAGCTTTTCTGATGCCATTCCCGCGTATTCTTTGCGTTCTTTCTCAACGCGTTTGCAGTAGTTTTCAAATTCTGCCTGTAGGCGTTTCAAATGGTCTGTGTAGTCTGCAAGTTGGGCTTCTTTTTTTGTGAGTTCTTGCTTTATCACCGGGATTATCTTATCAGTTACCTGTCCAAGACAGGTCTTGCAAAGTTCATCCAAAAACGCAACCCCTGTAGCCGCGTCTATCTTTTCCCCGCAATTCCGACACTGCAAAATTTTCTTTTCAGTTTTGTCCATTTCACCCGTCCCACATTGGTTGACTTTACGTCAACAGAGTTGAGTATGAACTGTACTAATATATAAATCTTTCGTTTAAAAGGGCAAAGTTTATATATTTGCCCCACTAACCAATAGACAATACCAGAGGTGAACTATTATGGCACAAGAACAAATTAACCTGAACATTAGCGAAGGAGAGCCCTTTTTTGCTCATGAGGTCACGGTAAACTTTACGCCAACTCAGCTTACGTTGGATATGAAATGTATAACTCCAAGGACCGATCCCAGAAGCAAAAAGCCAAGCTTTCATTTGAAGCACAACGTAGTTATGATGGATCCGTGGCACGCAAAGGCATTCTTGGAAGTCTTGGCAAGCGTTGTCAAGAAGTATGAAGATGAATTCGGCAAAATACAGAAGCCCAAAGCCCTCTTGAAAGCTGAAAAGAAGCAAAAAGAGGTTATGAAAGAAATGGGCGATAAAGTTCCCGATGTCCCAACCTATATGGGTTGACTATGTTCGT
>JBGPJV010000090.1:0-3831 GCA_041485605.1 Candidatus Nanoarchaeia archaeon
AAGCCGTTTTTCCAGCCGTTGTATAACCTGGGTATCAGCAGGCGAGTTTTCATCAACAATTCCCACTTTCTCTTCACGGATGATTGGAATGCTCACCGTACTAACGTGCATATCATCATCTTCACACCGCGCTTCTAAGCCCATGTCACTCACTCTCACCCACAAACGAATATTGCATTTATAAGGATTATGACACAAGATTAATAAGTTCTCATTGTCACAACACAGGTATGAAATTATACCCTGCGCGCAAGCCATACAAAAAAGGATATTTCCCTGTTGGTAACGGTCACGAGTTATTCTTCGCGTTATACGGCAATCCGAGAGGCATCCCTGTTTTGTTTGTGCATGGGGGTCCTGGAGGCGGCTGTGGGAAAAGTGCTCACAGGCATTTTGACCCGAAGAAGTTCAACATTTTGACTGTTGACCAGCGCGGCGCGCAGTACAGCAAGCCGTACGCGAGTTTGCGCGCAAACACAACACAAAAATTAGTTCAGGATTTCAGGAAGTTTTTGAAATTTCTGAAAATAAAAAAAGTTTTCTTGTTCGGAGGCAGCTGGGGCAGTTGTTTGTCTTTGTGCTACGCGATTAAATACCCGCAAACTGTTCTCGGAATGGTCTTGCGTGGAATTTATCTCGGCACCAGGTATGAGAATGATTACTTTTTGAACGGCGGCGCCAGAACTCATTTTCCTGATGTCTGGGAGCGCTTTGTAAATTTCGTTCCAAAACGCTATCGCGGGAATCCTGCGCGCTATTACTGGAAAATGATGCACTCTAAAAATCCAAAAACAGTTCAGAAGTATTGTTATGAGTGGGCTTTATACGAAGGCAGCATGGTGCATCTGGTTTACGATCCTAAGAAAGTCAGGAAAGAGACGCGTGGCAAGTGGGTTGTATCAATTGCGAAGCTGGAAGCGCATTATTTGATGAAAGATTGCTTTTTACCTCCAAATTATATTATGAGAAACGCGCATAAGCTGAAGAACATTCCTTTGTCATTAATCCACGGCAGATACGACTTTGTCTGCACGCCGGACATTGCTTATGCATTGCACAAAGCAGTGCCAAAGTCAAAACTATTTTTCGTCTTGTCAGGCCATTCGTCTGCTGACCCTGAAATGCGCTCAAGAATGATGAAGGAAATAGCCGAAATGGGGAAAAAATATGGGCATTAATGTTGAATTTAATCCGGATTTGGCTCTGAGAAATATTTCTGAAGTCAAAAATGGCAGAAAAAAGGAAGAGTGCATTCCAGAGAAACTGGAAGCCAGCAAAATATATGATTTCTTGAAGCAGGGCCAGAGGAATTATTGGCTGCAGGGCGAAATTCCGCTATTGGAGACAAAAGGCGGCCAGCAGTTGTCAAAGCCAATTGCCTCGATTATCATTCTTGAATCAACTCATTTCCTGCACAATGGAATGCCGTGGACAAAGGGCAAATACAAGGTTGTTGATGTATTCAAGGATGACAGGATTTATTTTAACGGCTTCTCAAAAGTATAATCTTTTTAAAGCAACTCTCATATTATGTGTGTATGCCAAAAAAAGAGGTACATAATGGTAATTCCGCCATTATTCGTGACATAATTTTAGGAGGCCAAGATGGTTTAGTCAATGTCTTCGGCGTTGTGCTTGCTGTTGCCGAAGCAACTCAATCAAAATATATCATCATGATTTCCGGTCTTGCGGCAGCTTTTGCCGAATCGATTTCAATGGCGGCTGTTGCATACACAAGCGGAAGAGCAGGAGAGGAATATTACAGGAAGACGCGCAATAGCATTTCCGAGGAATTCGCTCACCCGATTCGTGATGCTGCAATCGTTGGTTTTGCCGCAATTATTGGCTCATTCATTCCATTGATTCCTTTTATGCTAGTCCCAGTCCAGCAGGCATTTTGGACAACAATCGGACTGAGCACGCTTGTATTGTTCGGCAGCGGAGCAATAAAGGCAAAATACACAGGAGTAAGCCCATTGAAGTCAGCCATTGAGATGGCAGTTGTTGGAATGACTGCGGCGATTGCCGGTTATCTTATAGGCGCAGCGTTGGGTGCATTGCCAATAGCATGAAATGGCGTTTCATTACATTCAAACATTATAACCCTTTTCTGAAGATTGCGCTGAATGAAGTTGCGATTGCGTCTGCAAAGAATTCTCCTATTGTCTGGCTTGCCGGCTGGAAGCCAAGCTGTATTAATATCGGCTACGGCCAGCACATTCAGGAAGTTGTCAATCTGCCCGAAACAAAGAGAAGAAAACTACTTATCGTGCGCCGTCAAGGCGGAGGCGGTGCGATGCTTCTTAGTAAAAATGGCGAAATAAGTTGGAGCATTGTTGCGCCAGAGAAGTTTTTTCCTAATAATCCGAACAAGATTTATGAGCGGGTTTGCGCAAGAATTGTGAATACGCTGAAAGATCTCGGAATTAACGCCTGGCACAAGCCGATTAATGATGTTGTATGTGCTGAGGGTAAGCTGTCTGGCGTGACGATAAAAAAAGGAGCAGGTGTTGTTTATGTTGGCGGCACGCTGCTGTACAGTGTTAACGAAGAACTTATGCGCGCAGTGCTCAGGCCTGAGCGCGATCATATCAAGAGAGAAAAAAAGCCCGAGATGTTCAAGCAAGTTACTGCAGTTTCAAAGCTTTGCAAAGCATCATTTGGTGAAACAATTGCCGCGCTCAAGGATAATCTTCTTAAAGGGGTTGACTTTGATGAAGGCAAGTGGAGTAGTGAAGAATTTTTACATGCGAAACTGCTCGCGAAGAAATATCAAAGTAAAGAGTGGTTGTATCAAAAATGAAGGCATATCATATTGTTATCAAACAGCCATTGCAGATTCCTGCAATTGTGTATGAAACGCGTATGCGTGCTGCAGAAAAACCGTTGTGGGTTCTACTTGACCACAAGGAGCCGCCAAATGTCGTGCGAGGAATGTCGCAGCCGTTTGAAAAACACAAGGGCATTACCGAAATTAAACGGCCTGACGGCGGTTTGTCATGGTATCACCCCGGCACATATTGTCTGATTTTGGGAGAAAAAACTGACAAATTGTACGATCACAGGACAAAACAGCAGGAGTGGGGAGATAAACTGAAGGGATTGCTTCACTTGCACGGTCATGATCCAACATTGCTTAAATACGAAAATTCAGATATCTTCTATATGAATGGTGCAACAAAACATCTCATGGGAATGTCGGGCTGGATAGGAAAAGAAAGGAGTAATTTGGTAAAAATTCAGCGCGCGTGCTGGTATGAGCAAAGTCCTATCCGGGATATTAGCGATATGCTTAGGGCTGACAAAATTTCTCCGGCTGCTTTCGAAAAACGGCTTGCGCTGGTAGATAAGGGTTTTTGTGGTTACCTTAAGGAACTTTTCAAGACGCATGAAGTTCCTGCTGAACAGTTTATTAGCCAGGAAAGCTGGGTTCGTGCGCGTGAGTTGCAGAAGCGCGAATCTGGAACGTATCGTGGCAGCTGCGTGATGGGTAATACTAAATAGTTCACAAAACATTTAAAAGGCGCCATTCTTAAAAGATAATCAAAAAGAGGTCATATGCAGAAGACTGTAGGTAAATTTACCGTTAAATATATCCAGATACTTGACGAAAAGGGGAATGTTGACAAGAAGTTAGAGCCAAAGCTTTCTCCACAGGAATTAAGAGATTTGTACAAATGGATGGTTCTCGAGCGAACTTTTGACAATACTGCATTAGCCCTCCAGCGTGAAGGCAGAATCGGTACTTACGCACAAAGTTTGGGAGAAGAAGCAGTTCACGTTGGCGCGACATACGCGACAAAGGATATTGACTGGATTTTTACTGATTAT
>JBGPJV010000091.1:0-3828 GCA_041485605.1 Candidatus Nanoarchaeia archaeon
CACTGCATTGAGTGCACTAGCGTTTGTAAGCTATTTCATTCCTGTTCTTGACCAAAATGTCTTTGAAAAAGACGAACTCGCAGAAGCGGTCGCACAAAGCGCTTTGGGCGGAAAGGGCCTTACAAGCGGGCCATCGAAAGCTTAAACCACGGAGAATACTTATCAGGATTGTTTTTTATGTCTTCTTTAAGGTCTTTTATTGATACCCATTTCCAATCGTCAGCTTCCTCTGGGTTAAGCTTTGGAACACCATCAAATGTTCCTTTGTAGACATGCAAGAATTCGTGCTCGTTCATATCCTTCTCAAGCTTAACTTTGTAAATGTAGTCAAACATTCTTTCTAGATGACTAATTTCAACGCCTATTTCTTCCATTAAACGGCGCTTCATCGCGGCTGTGAGCTCTTCATTCGGCCTTGGATGGCCGCAGACAGCATTACCCCATTTGCCCGCGCCGTGATATTTTGTCATCGCGCGGCGCTGCAGCAACGTTTCTCCCTTTGTATTGAAAAGGAATACTGAGAAGCCGCGGTGCAAAATGGCTTTACGATGCGTATCTAATTTTTCACCAGTACCTATTTGATTGTCCTTCTCGTCAACTAGAATTACGAACTCAGTCATTTTTGTAGAGCTTTTGCAACAATTAATGGGAATAAAATAGTTGCGTCGCCGAAGACCTTGACAGAACGCGCTTTTGGAAGGATTTTGCCCCAGCTGACTGCTTCATCTGGCCTTGCGCCAGAATCAGAGCCGTCAAACTCCTGCGCGTTATTGATGTAAACAGCATAGTCAGCGCCGTTTCTCATCATATTTGTATTAAGAATATGATGCTTGATAACTCCAGAGCCTAAGATAATAAGACCGGTCTTCTTCGCGTCAAATGTTAGGTCATTAAGCTTTTTCATATCCTGCGCGATATCAATCGCGAAATCAGGGTGCTTGAACTTGAAAAAGTAAACCATGTCGCCCATTGAGCCGTCTGTAAGAGCGGGACAGAAAACAGGAATGTTATTCTTGTGGCACCAATAATAAATTGAGTCCTTGTGGTTGATTTCCTTTCCTAAGCGGTCAACAAATTCAGACGGCGTGATAATGTGGCCGGTTTTTCCCTGTTCATCTGCCATTTTCTCAAGCAATGGAGTTAGGAAATCCTCAAACTTACAATATCGTGAGTTTGGAACAAATATGTTTCCAGTTCTGTTGATGCCGCGCTTTCGCAAATCAGCACCTGGCGCTTCAAAATCGCCTAGAATGAAAGGCTCAATGCACTTGATGATGTCTTCTTCAACGCCGCCTGCAGTTGTTACAATAATGTCAACCAACTTGTGCTCAGCAAGATAGCGGAACACGTCTCTCAGACCAGAAGTGACCATGTTGGACGTGTAGCCCAAGTAAATAGTGCATTTGTCCTTACGCATATCCTTGATAAGCTCAATTGCCTTTGCCAAATGAGTGGCTTGGAAACCTGTTGTCAAGAAAGAATCAAGAATTTTGTCATAATCAACGCCTTTATTGAAATCATAGCCCTGAATAGGCAAACCTTTCGGCTCTTCGCTTTCGCGGAGCACGTTTTCATGTCCTTTTTTTAGTTTATCAGCCATAGAGAAAGAACTAGGAAGAAGACAATTTATGAGTGACTTCTAACCGATTCCATACTATCGATTCATATACTGCAGTATATAAATTTTATGGAAGCAACCACAACAGCAGACCGCTCAGGATAAAGTACAAGCCGATAATCCAGCGCAGCATTCCTGGAAATGCGATAACCAAGACACCAAATATGATGCTGGTCATAGCCATTATAACTTTTGCCGATACCATAGTTCACCTCTTTTTTTCTTTAAAATCTAAAGCCAATGAATTAATGCAATATCTCTTGCCAGTCGGCGTTGGGCCATCGTCAAACAAATGTCCCAAATGACCGCCACACTTTTTACAAATGACTTCAACTCTCCGTATACCGTGGCTTACATCTTCTTTCAGCTTAATAGCATCGCTTTTTGCAACATCAGAAAAGCTCGGCCAACCAGTGCCAGAGTCAAATTTAGTGTCAGAAGGAAACAATTCGTTTTCGCAAGCAGCGCACGTGTACATTCCAGTCTTCTTGTTCTGCAGCCATTTGCCAGAACCAGGCCGTTCAGTACCCTTTTTGCGCAAAACTTCATATTGCTCCGGCGTTAATTTTGCACGCCATTCTTCATCAGAACAGGTCATAGCTGTTTTCTTCATGCTTTGTAGCATACTCAGAACCTTTAAATACCTAACTCTTTGCCATAAATAAATGATTCAGTACAAACAGCGGTGCGCCAGGTGCAAGAAAAACATGGTGCTAATCACTGGCAGAAACCAGTTTCCAATCTGCTACGAATGCCAAAAAGCAGAACTGCAAGGAGTCATAAAAGACCCGAAAATGAAAAAAATGTTTAACATTCCTGAATCATTCTACATGAACAGCGGCTTTTTGCGCTCAATCAAATCAAATTACCTAAGATTCGGAGAACTCTCAGAAAAACAAATAGAATTCTTCAAAAAAGCAGTAAAGGAGATGAAAGCATCCGCCTCCCAAAAAGATACGGACAAAGCCAAGTAGCAAAATGCCCCTTCTGCGGACAACAGGCAACAGCAACCAATTCGCAGAAAGTGCCGGTTTGCTTAAAGCACAAAGAGTCCCAATTGCAGAACTTAAAGTGCGCCTGCGGCAGCTACCTTGACATGAAAGCAGGCAAATGGGGACCTTTCTTTATTTGCATCAACTGCGGGCCAATAAATATGAGAAAAGCGCTAGAAGCAAACCAGATCTAACGATTATTTGGTATTTTTACCCAGGTGTTGCTTTTTTTCTGTTTCAATTATTGCCGTTCCTCTGCCCTGTATTTTAACCATAAAATTAGTCTGGAATAAAATTAGTCTTTGGGCTGCACCAACGATTTTGGCTATATGTCTTATAGTCCTCCTCGCTGATAAGCACCTTATCGACCGGATTAAATTGCGCAACTTCCTTTAGTGGCCGTCGGTTGAAAGCATTTTGAGAAGCTACATCATATTCATATTTGTGAATCTTTACCGTTTTGGAATCTTGTTGATCCTCTATCATCAAAGGCACTCCTATCTTGCTGTTAATCTTGAACGTCCAGAACCCACTGCCTTGCTTTTTATTGAATTTGACTGAAAGATCAGTCATCATGGATGCTGCGCTTAAAGGGGTTTTTACGGATTCCTTTGCGTTCCTAATTTCCACAGGCGTTTCACCTTGATACTCGATCAGCCAATCAAACGGACTCATTGGTAACTTGTTTTGAGGCAGGGTAGTTATATAATACGCGTTAACAAATTTGGCACTTTTTGTGTTGTAATAACTATCTGTGGGGCTTTCATTTTTTGAGCTGTTCAAACAAGCCTTGCTTAACTGGCCTGCATCCACAATAATTTCTCCTGTTTGCTTATTCCAATACCAATTTGAAGGACCCCAACCAGTTATTTGATTATTCTCATAGAAAGTGATAAGAAGCCTGCGTTGTTGGCCATAAACAACGGCCCCAAGACCGGCATCCTCATCCCAAAACCAGTATGATTCAGGAACCTTTGACAACAAGCCAGCAATAATGTTTTTTCCCTCCTGAATAGGTTGTTCTTGAGTTTTTTGCTCAGGAACTATCTGATTCACTGTCGGATTTATTTCTGACCTCGGAGGACACGAATTCGCTGATTCAGCCACACTACCATCCCAGCACTGCACCATGATTTTTTCAATAACAGTCTTTTCTGGCTCTTTGATTTGCATCTGAGTGCAGCCCAACATTATTAACAAAAGGAGAAAAATGAAATC
>JBGPJV010000092.1:0-3794 GCA_041485605.1 Candidatus Nanoarchaeia archaeon
CGGCGTTCAGACGGCCATGATTAACATCTTCACCGATCAGGAAGGTGTCAGCAGAAGTATACCGGTCATGCTGAATAACAAACAGTCACTCGCACTTGCAACCGCACAGAAATATCTAGGCAGAGAGATAATTGTGCCGCAGCAAAAATTGCTGGTAAACTTTGCAGGCCCGCCAAACAGCTACCGCACATATTCAGCAGCAGACGTTATCAACGGCAGAACATCACCAGAAGAATTCGAAAACGCAATCGTCTTTATTGGCGCGACTGCTCCTGACTTGCACGACGACTATCTTGTGCCAACATCACATAAACAGCGCATGCCCGGAGTAGAAATACACGCGCACGCCGTGCAGACAATACTGACAAAACAATACCTGCGCCATCAAGGATTTGCATCACTCGCGCTTGTCATACTGGCTATCTCAGTCATCAGCGGGCTGCTTTACGGCTATATGAGAATACGCTACAGCGCGCCAATCCTGATCATTTTGCTTCTCGGTTATTTTGTCGCAGCAATATTTCTCTTCAAGCGAGGATTAATTCTAAATTTGGTCTATCCGGCATTGACAATACTTGCGACATCACTGACTTCAATCAGCTATGTTGCCTCACACGAAAACCGGCACAAGAAATACATCCTTGGAATTTTTGGCAAATATGTCTCAAAAGATGTAGTTGACCATCTGCTGAAAAGCGAAAAATCAATTGAGCTAGGCGGAGTGGAAAAGCCGGTAACAGCGCTGTTTGCCGACATAAGAGGATTTACCGCAATGTCAGAAAAAATGACTCCGCACCAAGTAATCCAAGTTCTCAACCATTACTTTGGCGACATGACTGATTTGGTATTTGCAAACGACGGCACGCTTGACAAGTTTATCGGCGACGCGCTCTTTGCATTGTGGGGAACGCCGCTTGAGGACAAAGAGCACGCTTACAAGGCAGTAAAGTGCGCGTTTGAAATACAGGAAACACTTAAGACCCCGCGTGACAAGAAAGTTCCGCCAATCAATTTAGGAATCGGCATTTGCTCAGGACCCGCAGTTGTCGGCAACATGGGCAGCGCACAACGCCAGGAATTCACAGCAATAGGAGATACAATCAACACAGCATCACGATTGAGCGGCGTTGCCAGCGGAGGCGAAATAATTATTACTGAATCAACATACAAAATGATTAAAGACAAAATAGATGCCAGAAAATTAGAGCCACTAAAAGTCAAAGGCAAGGAAAAACCATTGATTGTGTACGAAGTTATCAGTTTGCGTCACAAGCCAGCCAAATAATCCTTCACAACCATAGTTGCCCTGACATCATCCTCATTATAATCAAGAATTCTCTGCAGCAATTCGCGCTCTTTTGTATCCAGAAAATTCAAGTAAAGCACAATACTTTCCTGAGCGTCAGCCATTCCCCTGTACTTGAAGCCCAAAAACTTGCTGACTTCCTTCAAAGACATCGTCATTGTTGGAAAGATAACTGACTTCTTCACTACAGACAAAATGTCAATCATATTTTTGAGAATGTTCGAGACATCAACCTTGTATTTCTGCCCCAATGCGGCCATATGCGTTCTCTCGTACGAGCCATAATGATAGATGGGCGCATCAGGAAAGTTCTTCATGTACGCCAAGAAGTCATGCAGCATCCTGCCCTCATCAGTCAGTGCTTCTGCAACAAACGGACGGAAATGAGCTTCCTTATCCTTGACCAGCAATCCAATAAGATAGTCAGTCTTAACCATGCCCTCTTCTGTTTCTAATTCGTCAGTTCCCTCAAAATCCAAGAACAGTTCAACTTTTGCCTTCGGCAGTTTGGGCTTTGACAGCACAATTGGCTTTTTGTCAAGCCAAGCCTGCGCGTACAACTTAATCTTCTTCAACGTGGTATCAGGAATGTCAAAATCAACCGGCTGCGTTGCCAGCTGTTTAACTGTTGTAATGCCGGCAGCATTCAATTTCTTTTTCAATGCCGGGCCAACATTTGGAACAATGGAAATATCTTCAGCTTCAATTGCTCTCTTGTTGCAATATTTACCCCACGGCCATTTGCACGACTTTGCTGTAGGAGAAATCTGCTTTCCATTTAAAATTTCCCGAATGCCTGAAAGAACAAGCTGCAACTCATCCTTGTATTTGTCGTATTCGTACTCAAACTCTTCCTGTTCCCTATTAATAAGATAAAACTTTGATGGGGTGTATCCCTGCACTTTTCCAATCAAGTACGTATAAAACGCGGCCTGCATAATGTACTCGTGCTTAATATGTTTCGCGCTCTTTATTTCCTTTACGATATAATAATGGCTGCCGAAAATGCTGGAATGATCGTTTCTTCTTTCAATTACGTCAGTAATTCCGTAGATGTTCTCGGGCAAAAAGAACAACGGCGCTCCGGTTAAGACATTGGCGCCCTTTTTGCACTCGTCCAAAACCTGCTTGAAGCCGGTTTCAAAAGACAACAACGGAATTTCAACGGCATCCTTGTACAACGTTGCACGAACATTCTTCTCGTGCTGGATGCCACGCTCAAACAGCAGGTGCATGTACTTGTTTTCAGGCTCACGCTCCTCAGGAGGAGCGAATGCATCACACCAGATAATGAACGGGCTGATGCAAAACTTCAAAACGGTGCTGCCCGTAATCGTCGCTTTGGAACGCTTTCCAGCAAGGCAGCTCTCGAACAAGTCCATAGAATTGACACTATACACTATCTTTATAAAATATTGCGACTTTGTATAGTAAAAAAGAGGCCAATGAAACATCAACTATTGTTATTCTTGAGTGTCGGCATAGTGCTATTCTTCTTCCTTGTCAACATTGATGGCAAACCCTCAATAACAGGCGCTGCTACAGAAGAAAAAGAACCAAGCCATGCGAAGGTGCTTGATAACATCATAACAAACTTTTTCGGAGATTTTCACATCGACTTTCCTGACGGCGGGTGCGGAGACATCGCACAAGAACTCTACGGCAACATCGCCTATTCGCCGCTTGATACAACCGCAGGCTACGGCACCACAGGCAGCCATCGAATTGCAACCATGAACTTTGTCATAGACAGAACCGCACGATACGGCACGGTTGACATGGCAAAAGGAAGCGATATCATCGATGACGGGCAAACAGACAGCTTCATCAGCATAAATTCAGAATCCATTGTACGCGTTCCAAAAGAAGTAAGAACAACGTATTTCTCAATGGATTTGTACGGATTGTCTGAAGGGCAATTTGTTGTCACGCACGGCGCGTTTTCCACACCATCAGTTGACTGCACATTCATAACACAAAACAGAATGGCGATTTGCGACTGCGTAAGCCATTCAATCGTTGGCATCAGAGTTGCAGGCATCACTGCCCTGCGGTCTGGAAAGCAAAATGTTTAAATAGTAATTGTCATAAATTTGTTTTATCGAGTGAGTGAAGTATGCCAGTAAAAAAAGAAGGTACACAATCTATTCCTATTATTGAAGACAGCGATTTAGTTTTAAGGCTGGGCGCATTAGCACCAATCTATTCCGGTAAGAAAATAGATGACAAGGCACCAGAAAACCGTCTTTTGCTTTATGCTGACAACAGCTGGTGCAAACTTCCGGATTATATCACTCCAGTACTTCTGAACGACAAAGAGCTCGATGCTTATTCAAATAACAAGAAATATGAACTGCGCCTGGCAGGGGAAGCAGAAAACGGCACACTTGAATTCGAGTTACGAGTGAAATAATTCTAACAGTAAGCTTTATAAAGAAATAAAGTAATCACGTTCTTTAGACAAAAAGACAGCGCTGAACAAGTTTAG
>JBGPJV010000093.1:0-3794 GCA_041485605.1 Candidatus Nanoarchaeia archaeon
AGCAAAAGCGGCACAAAAACCAACCGCAATTCTTGCTCACACGATACCTGGAAAAGGAGTATGTTTCATCGAAAACAAACCTGAATGGTACGAAAAGGCACCAAACGCGGAAGAAGAAAACGCGGCAATAACAGAATTGCAAAAACAATGACGACAGGATACTCGGAAGCGCTCATAGAACTCGCAAAACAGAAAGAAGACGTAGTTGTACTGAGCGCCGACACAGCAGAGAAAGCAGGCGTTAAACAGTTTGCACACAAATACCCGGCGCGATTCATACAATGCGGCAAGGCAGCACAGAACTTAGTCAGTGTTGCAGCAGGAATGGCGCTTGAAGGCAAGATAGCATTTGCCACGGGCTGCATAACTGTCGGCAAAAACTGGGACCAGATACGCATGATAGCACACGAAAAACTGAACGTCAAGATAATTGACGCTGATGACACGCTCGAAGATGTCGCGATTGCACGCGCACTGCCCGCCCTGACGATAATCATTCCTGCAGACAATCACGAGGCCAAAAAAGCAACTATTGCGGCAGGAACAATGAAAGGGCCGGTGTACATCAAACTCGCCAACAACGAAGCCATTACAACAGAAAAAACTCCGTTCACCATAGGCAGAGTTGAAATATTGCGCGCAGGAAAAGACTGCACAATACTCGCGTGCGGAAAGGCATTAAGTGAAGCGCTTCGCGCTGCTGAAAGACTTGCACAGCAGGAAATCGAATGCACCGTGCTCAACTGCCACACACTACAGCCAATTGACAAACACGCACTAATCACAAGCGCGCAGCTCACTGGCTGCATTGTAACAGCTGAAGAAGGAACTGCACTAGGCAGCATTGCAGCAGAAGTGCTCAGCCAGAATGCACCCGTGCCAATCAGAATGGCGGGAGCAGACCAGGCAAGCATTGCCAGAGCAGTCAAAGAGGCAGTACTGATGCGCTGCGAAAACTCCTGCGCTGAAGTGCCGGAAGAACACGGCAAACTACTCATCTCCGAATTGCAACCCGATTCATACTTCAAGCTTCACGGCGGCGGAGTAATCAGAAGCATACCCGGATTAACGAAGGCGCTCCTTGAAATGAGCAATGACACCTTTTCACACCACTGCAACGACCACAAGAACGACTTCAGCATTTGGGTAAGAGAAGCGTTTAAAGAGCCAATTCTTGCCCAGCACATTGAAAAATCACGAACGAGAGTTGGAATGGCACTCGCCATAACAAGGTGGCTGTCTTGAAAATAGCAGTCTATGGAAAGACGCCTGAGAGCAAAAAAGAACTCCTGAAAGCAGCAAAGAAAGAAGGTTTTGCCTATAACGAAAAGAAACCAGACCTCGTAATTTCATACGGAGGAGACGGCACGTTCCTCTGGGCAGAAAGAAAATATCCCGGAGTTACAAAAGCACTTTTCAGATACAGCAAAATCTGCAAAAAATGCCACGACCTCCCAATTGACCATGCATTTGCACTTATCAAAAAGAAAAAATACAAGATAATAAATCATAACAAGCTCGAGGCACGCGTTGACAAGACAACACTGCTTGCCGTCAACGATATTGTAATCAGAAACGCGCTGCCAACACACGCAATACGGTTTACGCTTGAAATAAACGGCAGGAAGATTGATGGAGAGTTTATTGGCGACGGCATCGTTATTGCCACGCCCTTTGGCTCTACGGCTTATTTTCACAGCATTGCCAGAAAGACATTTTCAAAAGGCATCGGAATTGCATTCAACAATACGACCGTGCAGCACAAGCCACTTTTTCTGCCGGAGAACTCACGGATAAAACTTACAATCACGCGCGGAGAAGCATTTATCGTGGCAGACAATGAGCCGCGAATGGTCGTACTAACTCCTGGAAAAAGCGCAACAATAAAAATCAGCAATAAAAAAGCAAAACTACTCTCGTTCTAGGTATAATCTTTTATTGCAACTGGCGTGATCATCTTGGAGCTCTTTGAAGGCGGGTTAAAGTAGTTTGCCTCTGCAATCGCGCCAACCAATACTACAGGTCCTGGAGAGACGTCAAGATCATTATACGGCTCGACTGTTATCTCAAGGAAGTCATACGGGTCAAGATTTTTGTCAATGTGATAATCAAGTTCTCCAACACCGCCAAAGCCAGTTGTAAAGACGCCCATTGATAAGCGGTAGCCGGAATCAACGTCAACCAGCCACGCTTCATACTGAGCATTATTTTCATACGACGGCAAAATATCTTTTGTCTTAAGGTTAACGTGGCTGCGCGGATAGCCGTACCACGTGACGCTTGTGATTTGCGCAGAACCGCGGGAATACAATGGAGCAACTCCGCCCCTGCCTGCACCCGGATGGATATCAGGACCTGGAGGAGAGAGATATGCAATTGTACGAATTCTCTGATAGTTGACACGCGGGTCATAGTTCGTAACGCGCTGCACACCGCCAGTTCCATACTTGCGCGCGGAGACAAGAGGAGTCTTGTACGTGCCAATAGCTATTGCTGACAAACTCAGCAATGCTATCAATGCAATCACTATCAGTATTTTTTTCATCGCAACCTCGAATAATAGTTAGGCGGCGTGTTTAATTCAGTACGCGCCGGATTAATTCTTCCAGACAATATAATCGTGTGCGGGCTTGGATCCTCACTTGGGAAAGGCTCTTTCGTCAACCACACTTCATCAAACATGTGAACAAGACGAGGATATTGGAAAACAAGCTGGGCAGTCATAGGAATTGAGCCTTTTCTCAAAATTCCCAAGCTTAAAGCATATTCTGATTCATCGTCATATAGCCAGCCCTCATACACTTCATTCTCGCCAATCGGCTGAAGATTAATTGCGTTTATCTGAATCTGGCTTGAAGGGTGCGGCTGGTTATTGCCGGCTCCATACGCATCGCCCGTGCTGAGGATTCTAGCTGTGCCCTTTGCAATTGAAGGCTCTGCACCAACAAGCTGATTTACAGGATTGTAAGGCAGCAATTCAATGGCCCTGTCAAGACGCGCGTAACCGCGAACTTTAGGATCCCAATTGCTGATAAATCCAGGATTACGGCCCTGGTTTGACATAGAATTGGTATCAAGGTTAAATGCTGCAGAATAGGCGCTCTTAGAACCAGTCAACTTAAAACGGTCAGTCGGACCTTTCTGCCCGAAGTTGATAAAAGGCCTTACGTAGCCCTGGCCGAAATATCTGTCTCTGGTATAAGGATCATATATTCTTCTGTCTCTTGCAATTTGCCCAGAATAGCTGTCTATGTTAGTATCGTAAACCTGATAATCGTGAATAGCGATAACTGTACCGGCTAACAATAGTGCGATGAAAATGGCACTTATGAATCTCACTATGTACACCTCTTTCAGCCATATATAGAAATACGACATTTATAAATGTTGTGTATGAGCTCTAACACCATTCAATAGTCACTTCATAGTAGTAAAAATGGAAAGGTTTATATAGAGAAAAAGCTCCTTTTTCATTATGCTCACTCATTTGTTTGCCGCAGCACCAAATACGAAAACAGGATACAACCGCGTTTGGATTAGAGACAACATTTACACGCTGTTTGGATTAGAAGCACACGGAGATTTGGCGGCTTCTGTAAATACAGTTCATGCCCTGCTTGACATTCTTAAGAAACATGAGTATAAAATTGACTGGATGATTGAACAGCCATTGCCAAAAGACGGACATCGATACATACACCCGCGATATGATGAGAACGGCAATGAAATCTCTGAACCGTGGGGATGGAAACAAAATGATGCCATTGGCGCATTATTGTGGAAGATTGGCACGC
>JBGPJV010000094.1:0-3670 GCA_041485605.1 Candidatus Nanoarchaeia archaeon
AGACGTGTTTGACGGCGGCAGTGATCCTTTTGAAGTTCTTGTTAAATTAGATAATAAAGGTGAAGAATTAGTCAAAAAGGAGAATGTGCACGTCAAATTATCAGGCATTAACCCTGCTGAGTTCAGCAAGAACGAAGCTGATTTGACATTGAATGCTCCTGACGACATAACCGATATGCGCCAGGATCCTCAGGGTGGTACGTTGCCTGGCCAGCAGGTCATTGTTGAGTTTACTGGCCTAAATCATAAGGGCTTGATTTCAGGTGCGTCTGCGCAGTTCCCGTTGCGTGCGGATGTCTGCTATTTGTACCGTACTAGGACAGCGAGCGAGCTGTGCGTAAGGGATAATTTGCTTACCCCTCGAACTGGCGGCATTTGTGAGCTTAATGCCGACAAGCCGGTGTTCAACAGCGGTGCGCCTGTGCAGGTTGCGAACTTCAAGGAAGCAACGCGTGCAAAGGACAAAATTGGTTTCACTTTTGAGATTAAGAATGCCGGCACTGGCAATGTTTTCCAGAGAAACAGTGTATGTGACAGGACTGACCGCAAGAACGCTGACAAGGTGTACGTTATTGTTAAAACCGGTCTTGACGGAATTCAATGCACTGGCTTGGAAACTTCAGGCAAGGGTGCCGAGGGCTTTGTTACTTTATACGGCGGCTCAAAGATTGTATCTTGTTCACAAACAATTTCATCATTATATGACTATGAGCAATTGGTAAACATAGAAACGATTTACGATTACGAACAGACAGTTCAGTCAACGATTGCAGTCAAGAGTTCTGGCGAGCAGTCGGGTTAAGATCCCGCAAGAACGAATTGGGCAAGTAATGCTTCTAATTGGACAAATTCATCGGAACCTTCAACTAATCTGAACTCGATTTCTCCGCATTTGTCTATCAAGGCAACTTTTTTCCTGCCGTCTATTTCAAGATTCCAGATTTCGCTCTGTATTTGTTTTATGGCATCGAGGCCTGAGAGTCCATAACGAAGCATAACGTCAAGTAATTTTTCGCGTGCTTTTGTAAAGTCGCCTTTCAGTGCAGTGATGAGAACTTCTTTGACTTCTGTAGGCTCTGCGACTGACGCAAGTGAGTATACTGTTTCAGGTGTAATGTTTTTGGAGAGTGCTGCGCAGCTTTGCAGGATGTTAACTACTCTTCTGCAGTCTCCTTCTGCAACTGTTACCAGTGCATCTTTTGCTTCCTGTACCATTGTAAGTTTTTCGCCTGCAATGACGTTGTCAATGAGTGCAAGAACGTGTTCTTTTGGCAATTGTTTGAATCTAAATACCGCGCATCTGCTTTGTATTGGATCTATTATTTTGCTGCTGTAATTTGCTGCCATAATGAACCTGCAAGTCGAGGTGTTGTTTTCCATGGTTCTGCGCAATGCCTGCTGTGCTTCCTTTGTGAGTGCATCGCATTCATCTAAGAAAATTATCTTGAATGGCACGTTGCCCATGGCTTTTGTTCTTGCAAAATCTTTGACTTTGTTTCTGACAACGTCTATGCCTCGTTCGTCGCTTGCATTAAGCTCGAGGAAGTTTTCTCTATAAGATTCGCCAAAGAATGCGCGTGCAAGAACGAGTGCTAGTGTGCTTTTTCCAACCCCCGCCGGTCCTGAGAACAGCAAATGAGGCAGGTTTTTCTGCTTGACAAATGCATCTAGCTTGGCAACTATTTCTTCTTGACCCTTCAAGTCAGCAAAGGTTTTAGGGCGGTATTTCTCTGTCCAGATAGTGCTTGATACATCCCCCATAGTAATTTGGCTAACGTGTTGCTATAAAAAGATTATTGTAAAAGAAAGTTAAACAATGTCTTCTTCAGAAATGACGAGGAAATCCCCCATTGCGATAACCGCGCTGAATGGGATTAACAGCTCGCCTGACTTGCCTTTTTCCAGTTCCAATTTCTCGGTGTACTGGGTCGGGTTCTTAAGAATGACGTGTATGAGCTCTCCTGACTTGGTTTCGAAGGCAATGTCGCCTACTTCCCCGAATCGTTTGCCGCTCTTGCTGACAACTGTTTTTCCGATGAGTTGCTTTGAGAATTTTTTTGCTTGATCGTCCATGTGGCGTATCACCTTTCTTGAATGATAACACTTCTGAGAATGAGATTATATTTAAAGCTTTCTGTCTGGATTTTTAGAGTGTTATAACTGGTTCTGCACGAAAATCTTGTTCGTGCAGTAGCTGCAGTTTTCCCGGCCGCAGCCGTCTGGAAGCTCCTTATTTTCAAGGCATGTACGGACTTTGGATGCAACATCTTGTATTTGGTCTCTAATAAAGGGATTCAGCACTACTATCCTGCGCAAATTGTGGTCAACATACTGCACGACCGCTTCGGGAACAGATGCTGAGAACACATCTTCGAGCATGAGCGCGTAGCTGGCTGCCTGGATTCTGTGTCCTTCCCAGACTCCTTCTTGAGGCGGATTGCCGCTTTTGAGTTCTACTGGCAGCAGTCCTGTTGCGTGGAGCTCAAGCCGGTCTATTCTGCCTTTTAGTCCAAGTTTTTTGCTTTGCACTGAGTATTCTGTTTTGACTTTTGGCGTTAGTGATTGCCAGAGCTGTTCTCCAGTGAGTCCTTGACCGAGAAATGGCAATATTCGCAATGCTCTGTCTGTCGCTTCGAATTTAACTATTGGAAGCGCTTTTTGGAAGGCGCTGACCAGAGGCACCTTCACCATTCTGAGTGCGTTTGCTTGGTTTGTGATGATGTTTTTTAACAGTGAGGTATATGCTGTCTGTAGAACGTCTGCAACATTGTCTGATGGTTTTAATGCCGCAACAATGCTTTCATCCTGATCGGCTATCTGTTCATGCAGTTTGTGTTTTATGAGCCCAAGTATCATTACATCTTTTGGCGGCTCTTCAATGTCCAAAACATACGACAGGTAGAATCCTCGTGGACAATGCACCCAGCTGCTGAGTGCTGAGACTGATATGAGCTGCATGGAAGTGCTGGCTCCTGTTTGTTTTTATAGGTTGTGCATTGGTGTCCAGTGCAAAACATTTATAAAAAAGGAGTGCGGGTTAAGAGGTCATGGATATTGATGAGAGATTTGAGCTTGTAAAGAGGAATACGCAGGAAATAATTACTGAGGATGAGCTAAAAGATCTTCTAAAAAATAAAAAGCAGCCGGTTGTGTACTTGGGAACATCTGTTACTGGAATGCCGCATATTGGTTATTTTGTCTGGGCTACGAAAATGGCGGATTTCATTCGCGCCGGCTTCAGGGTTAAAGTGTTGCTTGCTGATATTCACGGCGCGCTTGATAAAACTCCGTGGGAAATGCTTGAAAAAAGGTATGAATATTACAAACTGATTATTCCTGCGTTGTTTGACGCGATTGGCGCTGATACAAATAAGGTGGAAATTGTCAAGGGTTCTGATTTTCAATTGAAAAAGGAGTACATGTTTGACGTTTTGAAAATGTCAACGCACGTTACTGTGCACGATTGCACAAAAGCTGCCTCTGAAGTGGTGAAGATGGGAGACAGTCCTAAAATGTCAGGTCTTATCTACCCGATAATGCAGAGTATTGACGAAGAATATTTGGACGTTGACATTCAGTATGGCGGAATTGACCAGAGAAAGATTCTGGTGTTTGCGCGCGAGAACATGCCGAAGCTCGGCTATCGTCCTAGAATTGAGATAATGACTCC
>JBGPJV010000095.1:0-3658 GCA_041485605.1 Candidatus Nanoarchaeia archaeon
CAGCAAACCAATGCCCAACACAGGAAACAACGCCAACTATTGTTAACAAGGATTATTACGCCTGCGGCGCTCCACAAGGACCAGGACCAGTTACTATGTTCAAGCCGCCATGGACAGTGCAGACAGACAAGATTTGTTACAAAACACCCGGAACGGCTTGCTGGGGACTATCGAATGAAAACTTTTGCACAGGCACTGACCCAAGCACTGGAGACGGGTATCACTGTGAAAAGGAATGCACTGGAAATGCGGAAATAGCAACTGGAAAAGGCACCTGCTTAACAATGGAAGAATCGTGCTGCGTCATAAAATCAAATACTCTGCAAAAAATCATTAACCTGAAGAAAGCACTCGCCGCATTCGATGACAGCAGCGTAATTGCTGAATTATTATCATGGGATTCTCTCTCGAACGAAGATATTCTTGGTCTTCTATACACTTCCGACCCTGCTGTACCACCTCAGCTTATAACGACCGTCAATAATGTTCTTGCAAGCAGGAAAGCTGAACTTAAGTCAACAGGTGATCTTTATGATGAATATGTACGCCAAGGTGTCAGCTTCCCATTGACGGTTGATACATTTATCAAAGGTACACAAAGAGCAAATTATCAGTATAGTCTGCCAGAATCAATAAAGAAACTTGAGGCATTCAAGGCATCCATCTTTGCTTTGAACAAGCCAACCGTTGGCGAAGTCAAAGCCAAGATAGAAGAACTTAAACTTCAGATAATTTTCCCAATGAACGGATTGCGTGGAGATGCAATCAGAGAAATCGACAAAGACATTGGTATTATTGAACAAAAGCCAGCAGAAAAAATGCCGCTGCCAGTACAGCCACCGGCAACTCAGCCGCCTAAAACGACCGCCGCCCCGCTAAAATGCGGAAACGGGGTTATAGATACGGGTGAAATTTGTGATGTCAAGGACGGAAATGTAATAGTTATAGATGATCCGGCGTTTGAGTGGATACTTTTCAACCCTGATACTGATACTGTTTCCTGGGGACAGGCAGCACTGCCATCTTCACAAATATTCTTCTATAAGAACCTTGACACGGGCTTTTGTTATGACATCGTCGGCGAAGACTGCAATGATAAGATTGAGTATTCTGCTGCACGCGGCAAATGTTTTGACAACTGCAAATCATTCATGCCGCGCGTAACTTGCGTTGACGACGATGTATTTGGAGATGATGGCAGAGGAGCGTATTTAGTGCCTAAGTTCACTGTCGCGGACGGCACCAGAAAAATGCAAGACGTGTATCAGTATCTTTACAGCGACCCTAACTTTGGCAACAGCGCAACAAAAAATATGTGCTATCCTGCCAATCCCGAGCCAGGAACTCCTCCGGTGAATACTAACTGGATAAACTAAATGACACTCTCAACTGCTTTTTTTGGCACGGTCATACCGTTTATTGTAGTTCTTATTTTGGTATTATCACGTAGAATTCTTGCAGTAACCATTCCTCGTGCCTGGCTGGCGTTCAAAGAAAACAAGAAGTATTTGATATGGATTGTCCTGATAGAATTTGTATTCCTGTTTGCTCTCACGCAAATACATTTGATGTACTTTGTGCCCAGCGCGGAAGCAGCTGCCAAAGCAGGAGACGTAATGGGACAAGAAGCGCAGAAACTAGCAGAAACAGAACTGTACCAGCTGGAAACAGTGCTCGGGCAAAATCAAACTTTCATGGACGCCTATCACGACCTTATTATTTACATGGGTTATTTCTTTGTGAGCTTCTTCGCGGCATTTGTAGTTTTTAGAACGCCATTATGGTACATCTCTCACAAAAGCATATTGAAGAAAATGCCTTTCAAGACAATACTGAAAAAGTTTCCCCTGTTATGCCTTTTCTGGTTTGTGCTTGTGTGCATCGCATTTGCAATTTACAGCATTGCAACAGGCAGCACGTCAACAATCCTGCCAATAATCAGCCCGTTCTGGGTCACTTTAGTAATGTACGTCATCTTCCTCGCAATCTTCTACTTTGCAGAAGTCAGTTTTGCTCTTATCCCGTCACAACAAACCTTTAAGAATACGTTCGTCTATGGCTATAAACATGCAAAGACAATCATTCCTGCGTTTCTTGTTAATGCCATTATTGTCTTCATTGCCTGCTCTCTCCCATTCAACTGGATTACAACAATACCGTTGCTGTCACTCGCAATCATCCTTATTGTCACCATACCAGCACTTGCATTTACAAGACTGCACATGATAATCGCAACATGGCAAAAACCGCAATCATAACAATATTGCTGATTGTAGCAATCGTATTGCTCGTCTACATAGCAGTCAGGCCGCAAACAACAATCATAACAACACCTGTGCCGCAGCCAGCGCCAATCGTTGTGCAGCCACAAACACCAAGAGCACCTGTCATAGAAGTAGGCGTGCCAACACCAAAAGCACCAGCAACCAAACAGCCAACCGCAGGAATAGAAATGGAGAAAGTACTGCCGCAGCAAGTTGACTTCTACGTAAACGACATCAGAGTTCCTGAAAGCACAACATACGAACAAGGACTGAACTTCATCCCAATCAAGAAAAGCAACATTAAGACATTTGCGGGAAGCTTTGGGCCATACTTTGAAGACCCAACACCGCACATGAAAGTAGTTTTGTGCGCGGAATACTACAAAGTCGCCGCAGCACCAGCCTGTGAAGTCGTCCAATTAAACTACCAAAACAAATACGTCACGTTTGCACGCGGCTACCAATTTGACGAATACATCGGCGGCATGGCAGCAAAAGACTATGCGGCTTACTACACAATTTATGCTGGTGAGGCTCCAATCGGCTACAGCAACAAAGCAATCATCAGAACAGTAAGCGATTAATTACGAACTTCTTCGAAAACTTTCCAATTTTGCCTTCGATAGACATTTTAATACAAATTTCTTGAAAATTAATGGCTTGCACGGCTGCAATTGGGTGCTCGCTCAGCAGACGTGCAGGCCACTTACGATGAAATGGGAAGTTACTATTGCGGAATTTGAAGATGTAGACGGCAAGAAATACAAGGTTACACGACGCCTTCCAGAATTATTTGTTGCAGAAACAAAAATTTTCAGATTAAAAGAAGCGGCAAAAAAACAATTTGACGAATGGCTACGCTAATTCTTCTTCTTTCCTCTTGAGCAGCTCGATCAATTCCGGCTGCTTGTAAAAGAACGTATCAGGAACATTGAGTGAGATGATTTTCTTCTTCAAAACCAGCTCAGGAAACCTTTTGGAGAGCTCAACACGCTGCTCTTCCTCCATAACCACAATTACGTCTGCCCAGGCTAGTTCTTTGGCAGAAACAGGCTTGTCACTATACAAGCCCGCAGACCTAGTCTCAAACTTACCCCTAAACACTTCTGCTGCAGTAGGGCTTCGATGCCGGTTTTGATTGCAAATAAACAGGACTTTCATACCTTATCTCATATTACAAAGCTTTAAAAAGCTTCCTCGAGAAAACAGGCATATGAACCTCCAAGGATTGGGCAAAGTAGACGACTACCAAAAAATGCTTGATATGGCGTTCAAGAACGGCGTAGCGGGCGCCTCGCAATCACGAAAAGACACCACAAGCCCAAATAGATTGATCAGAAGCAGGCGCATAGAAACAGCTCGCATTGAAGCAATGGGCAAATCACTCATCAACA
>JBGPJV010000096.1:0-3643 GCA_041485605.1 Candidatus Nanoarchaeia archaeon
GCGTTAATAACAGAGTTTAGGCCGCACAAGACAGCTCCTGCCGCGCCAAAAGTTGAACCAACGCCTGTTTCTAATATGACTGAGGCAAACTCAACACAAAATTTCACTGAAAACGTCACGACCAACATTACTAATGCAACTGTACAGAATATTACACAACACATTACAAATGCCACGCAAAATGTCTCAAATGTGACTATAATTGCAACACCGACCCCGCAGCCCACTCTTGCGCTAGCAAATTATTCCTGGAGCACAATCATCATAAACTTCCCGGACAAGCTCAAAAAAGTACCATCAAATTCAACCAGCTTCCACTACATAGAAATTCTGGAAGGCGACGGAACACCAATAACTAACGGAGAACAGTTCAACATCAAGTTCACTCTTGATGACCATTACGGCCGCACATCAGAAATAAAGCAAAACTATGAAAATGGCAAATGGCTCTTCCAATTACGGCTTCCGAATCCTGGAACGTATACACTCGGAGTAACTGTTGCCTGTGCAGACAAAAACGGGCACTGCAAACGCTTCTATACTGCCGGCGGCACTGAAAAAACGCTTGATGTCGAAGTAATTTAATTCACCCCTTTCTCGTCGTTCAAAACGTCAAGAACTGCCAATATTTATTGCAAATTGTGGCAGTTCTTGAGCGTGCTCGGAAATATATGCTTACATCACTTATGTGTGGTTATATATTTCCGACATATTAATATAGAAAGAACGCCTAAAAATCATCATGTACAGGGTTTCAACGGGGTACACAGTTGCGGATGCAATGACGCAAGAGCCGGTAATGATTTCTCCAAACAAAACGCTGCGCGAGGCGGCAAAAATAATGTCGAAAGAGCATGTTGGCTCGCTGCTAGTTAAGGAAGCAGACAGCGTTATTGGCATACTTACCGAGCAAGACATTGTCAGAAAAGGAGTTGCAGGTTCAGGCAACACTGCACTAAAGAAAGTCAAGGAAGTAATGGAAACAAATCTTACGACAACAACACCTGATGAGGACATTTTTGAAGCACTGCGCATAATGCGAGACTACAACATAAGACACCTTCCGGTAATGCACAAAGGAAAGTTTGTTGGTTTGGTCACGCTAAAAGACATTCTCAAGATAGAGCCGGACTTGTATGAAATAATGGTGGAGAAGATTGAACTCCGCGAAGCAGAGCGAAAACCAGTTAGATGAGCAAAGATATTAAAACTGCCAGGCCTCATTCTCATTAGTGACAAGGTTTCACGAAGCAATTGAAAATTCAATTAAGGCAGTTGACCAGCAGTTAGAATGGGCCATTCTAGAAGACTCTTATATCAAAAACCTTCATGTTGCTATACGAAAAAAAGACTTGGCTGCAGTTCAAAAATATGAAAAAAGGGCACAGCGGGCAGAACGGCAGCTCAGCAAGTTCGGCAAAAAACTACGTGACGAACTGGAAAAACTGAGAAAAGCCAATCCGGCATTAAAAAATACACTTGCAGAGATTGAAGTTAAATTAGGAACATACGAAGAACAACTGGCCGAAAAATTGATTGATCCGTGGTTCGGGAAAAAGGGCATTATTCCCACCTTATTGCGTATAGAACCGATGGACTGGAACGCACTCCAAAAAGAGATTTCATCTGCATTAGTTGATACTTTGGATCCTCTAATACAACTTCTCAGGCAGCTCAAGGAGCAACTGAAGAAACAAAGCGACCAGTATTATTCTGACATTTATTCACGGCTCAAGAGCGATAAACAGTTTATGCAAGATTTTATCAAAGAATTTGGCGGCAGAAAAATACAAGACGTTTTGGACAGCGATGATGCGGATATCCTCGAGCTTTTCCTTGATGAATGGCATGAACGTGTATATTATCAAACGGGCAAAGAAGAAAAGGAGCAGCGCAGATTATTTGGATTACGCCTGCAAAAGCCGCCAGTCAGCCCAATTTATGTCCGCTTTGAATACAGCAATGTAAACTGGCCATCACCCGGCGAGAGAGACTTTTTGCCCTTTGAGCCTGAGCGCGGCAGATGGCCGCAAATCTCTGTACTCAAGCTTGAACAGCTTGAACGGCCGATCAAAAAATACGGCGGCAAGATGTTTACAGAATTGGATGATGACGAAAAGGCTGAATATCTCAAAGAATACTTTGGCCTGAAGCCAGAACAGCGCGGCGTCAATATTAAAGACCGGCTGGTCGTGATGTTTTCGTTTTTAAGGGGAGAGAAGTTTACTGAAGAGCCATATGGTTATTATGTTAACATAAAACTTGAAAGCGAACAACGGCCGCTCATCATGGTTTTAAAAACAAAACCGGACATTCGGGTAACGCGAGATGATATTAAGGAAGCCAAAGAGATACTTAAGAAAGCCGCTTAAGCGTGCATATACCTTCGGGTGAAGTTCTTGAAATAAATCTCTTCGGCAGTGTTTTGCAGTTTTTTCAGATCAGCGGCCACGAGTTTTTCAGCATGATAACCTTTTTTGGCGTATTCGTCCAATACAAACTGAGCTCCTCTAACCAACGTCTGATTGGAATTCAGCTTTACGTCATGGTCGGTGATGTCCAACATTTGCGCTATAGTCGCTATTGAAGGCTTCTCAACCAGCTGCATCAAATAAAACTTAATTCCGCCAAAAACCGACTTGTTTTTTTCTGCGTCGAGCAGATACTTGTATGAATGCTGTGCCAGCAATGCAACTTCTTCGTCAACACATGATGCAACAAATTCCTTTTTATTTTTTGTTTGGCCCGCTTTTTCCGATGCATGCCTGTGGTATGCAAAAAGGCGTGATTGTTCTGGAATTGGAGCCTGCGTTAGAAGTGATGTCCACGCCGCAGACCATTTTGCCTCTAGCGGATCAGTAATGACTACGATGTCATTGCCGGTGCAAAAAGATGCCTGCCGGAACATTGGCAATCTGTCCGCATCCTCGTAAAACCAGATTCCTTGGAAATCTTTTCCTTCCACTTTGTTTGCAAGCCAGTTATATTTATCTCCATGCACGGTCGTTTGGCCAGACTTAAGCGTTTTTGCTATCATGCATGAATGGTCTTTTTCCATAAAAAACAAAAAGCCGGCATTTTTTGCCAGCTGGTAGAAATCGTCATACGAAAATTTTTCTGTGCCAAAAAACTGCTGTGCGTAACTCTTCAGCATCCAGTCAGTCTTTGCTTTTTCACCATCAAAGCTTTTTCCAGCCCTTGCTTCGTATTCTTCAGTAACTCTATTGATGACATCATCAATAAAAGTTTTCAGTTTTCCGCTAGAATCATCACGCTGCATGCCCATTTGCCACACCATACAGTCTTTTAGCCTTTGCCTGCAAAGCCGCGCTTTCCTCAACTTGCGCCACCCATTTTTCCGGAATGCCTGAAACACCATTGTACGCGCCACAGAGCGCGCCGGTTAATGCTCCTCTGCTGTCCGTGTCGCCGCCGCTGTTTACTGCTGTTAATACTGCTGTTTTGAAATCATTCGGTGTTTTTAAAAAGCAATACATTGCGCTCATAAAAGTAGAAACTGAATGTCCCCCGTTGCCGATACGCTGTTCAATGAATTGTTCAGGATAAAGGTCATTTATGCCACTAAGCATTTCGGCGAATTTTCGTTTTGATTTCTTGTTCTCATATTCATGCAAACCGTCAA
>JBGPJV010000097.1:0-3640 GCA_041485605.1 Candidatus Nanoarchaeia archaeon
AGGAGAACTAAAATCTCCTTTGCTGATCATTCATGGCGATAAAGATACCGTTGTTGACGTTAGCGCGTCTAAAGAATTGTATGCGCATGCGAATGAGCCAAAGAGCCTTGTCATAGTTGCCGGCGCTGATCATGATTTTGCCCATCCGCATGAAGCGCAGAGGGCGATTGAGGATATTGTTACATGGATGAAAAAATACTTGTAGGCAGGGTCAAGATTATTGTCAAGCCAAACGCGAAAAAAGATGAGTTGCTGGGCTTCAACGAGGAAAGGCAGGCATACAAAGTTGCGATTGCCGCCCCTCCTGAAGACAACAAGGCAAATATTGCCGTTATCAAGTTCTTTACAAGATTGACTAAAAAGAAAGTGACTATCGTGACAGGGCTTACATCAAAGCAAAAATTGTTGCTTATACAGTAAATCGTTGGAAAAGGTCATCTTTTCGGACGGTTTTAGAAGGCAGCCTAAATTACCGGTTCCAGGCAGACTGCAACTGGGAATATTTGTAAGAGAAAAACGCGACTCCCATAAACAGTGCAGCTACGACTCCTGCGAATGCTTGAAGATTGGGTTCAGAAAGAGCGATTCCCGAAAAAAGCGCCGCTGCCGCGGTACTTGCGCCTGCACCAACTTTCCCTCCCAAGGTACTCCCGAACTCTTCAGTCCATACCTTTTTCTCTCCACTGAGCATGCGCAACCGGTCTTTCTGTTCTTTGTCGCTTTCCGCGAGCTTCTTGAGAATGACTTTTCTTTCAGGTTCTGATGCAACTTTCAATTCTGTCCAGAGTGCTTGATCCGAAGAGAGGATACTGAGAAAATTCCGGGCAATGAATAGCTGTCGATCGAGGGTGTCCCAGAGGTCCCTGAACTTCTTTGTCGGTTTCAGGGGAACGGCTACTTTCTTGATTTCAGCAAGTGCGAGATTCGCAATTGCAAGTCCTTCCGTGCAAATTGCAATCACGCGCTGTTCGCGAGCAAGAATATCCTGAAGGGGGAACGTCGTTGACCCCGCGAGAACTGCCAGCTTCCGTTCATGCAATTCACTGAAAATCCTGGCGGCCTGATCCATCTTCACGCTCACGCGGGACAACTGGATATTCAATGCTTCAAGCTCTGCCATATTGAAACTAACAAAGAAGTATTACTTATAAATTTATCTCCCAAAACAAACCTTCACATTCTTGTGCTATTTGTTCAAATTATCATTCTATCTTTCATCCAAATAATAAATTCCGTCGCTTCTCGTAAACCTTCCAATTTCTTCGTCGATGGAAATATTAACAACCAAAACACAAAATTTCTCATGTCATACGTTCATCTGTTAATCATAAAGGACGACTGTATTTATTTGACAAGTATGCATTACAGAACCGCAATGAAATTGTTGGAAAAAGGTGCTGACAGCATTCTGCCTTTGCTGAAGAGCCGTTTTCTGGATGCCGGCTATATAGTGCTTGACGTTAATAGACAAGTCATAGTCAACGGCCAGTCTGCTTTTCCTATTGCCAAAGTGCTTGGCAAAAAGAACATGTACGTAATAGAGGCATAGATTTTTAAATCTCAGAAGTTCTATATAAGCAAAAAGATGGTGAAGAAGACAATTTTAGCAGTTGTTTTGGTTGTTTTGTTACTTGCAGTTTTTGCGAGTGCTTCTTACCGCTATGGCGGTTATTTGCCTTACAAGAACTTCTACGCTCCTCAAGTGCCTTATGCGCCGTCAAGTTATTATCCGGCGTTCCAGGTTAACTATCCTTCTTACAATTATCCATCATACTACAGTTTCCCTGGTTACAGGGACCAGTATCCCATAACCAATTATCCGAGGTATACATCACCTGATGGATCCCCTGCGTATAATTATCCAGGATATTACAATTATCCAACCGCCAATTATCCAGTATATACGCGCCCATCATATGGGTATCCAGCTTATGTTCCTTCAACGACTAATTACGTATCTCAGACAGGAACATACAAGACGTATTATGGCACTACTCCGCGCCTTAAAGCAGGCCAGATATGCGGCAATACAGGCACTGGTGATTCCGGGTGCGAGTTTGGATTGATGTGTGATTACGCGCGCTCTACCCAGCCAGGTGTTGGCGTGTGCACGCGTCAGGCATAGTTTTTTAAAGCTTAAAAGTTTTATCTACTCTGAAAAAAGATGGTGAAAAAAACAATTTTCGCAGTCGTTGCTGTTGTATTGCTAGTTGCCGTTTTTGCCGGCGCTGCCAACAGGTGGGGTTACACCCGTTATGGCGCCATATACAACACTGGCACTCCTTACTATACTTATTATCCAGTATTCCATGATTATCCTGTTGAAAGTATGTATTATCCGTATGGCTATGATACATATTCTCCTTATTTGTATGACGCATGGTATCCAAAGTCAGCAACAGTTAATTATCCATATGCGCCGCAAGCTGAACAGTCCAAGTACAGTCCTTCCGAATATGAAACAATGAGTATTCCGCGCAGCGCAGAGGGGCAATTGTGCGGTGTGCTTAACAGCAGGCAATACGGCTGCCAGTTTGGCTTGGTATGTGATTACACAAGAACAGGCACAACTGGTGTTGGCGTTTGCACATCTCAGCCGCCGCATATAACAAATTATCCGAACCAGTTTGGCTATCCGTCTACGAATTATCCTTACTATTAATTCCGCTGAGGCGTGGTAGTTCTTTTTCCAAATATTCTCTTAGTTCATTTCTGTCTGTTGTGTAAATTGGCTTTCCTGCCCGCAGCCATATGTGAGAGCCTTCTTTCTTAACGTCCTCGTATTCTATGCCCAGCGGAATGTAAGAAATATTGGGAATCCTTGCCTCAAGAATTTTCTCAAGCGGTGAGTCGCTGTTGATACGTATTGGGCGCATTGCGTTATATTTGCGCGTGCCCTCCTGGTGTATAACAATCGGATGTCCTTCTCTGAGCAATTTGATGCTTATCGTTGTTGCACGTTTGTTTTTGAAATCTTTTTCATATTTTGAGCGGCAATCGCGATCTCTGACAACATTAACTCCTGCGCAAAGTTTCAGAAATATGTTAAACGGCTCAGGAAAATGCCGCATTAGAAATGTGCATCGTCTGCCGGTCTGATAAACAAACATTCCTTCAAGGGGTACATCAAACATGTGCTGGTGCTTGGGCAACAGGACATAAGGTTCTTTTTTGGGAAGAATGCCTTCGTAATGAATAACGTATTTCCTGTTTAAGTAAAAGTTTGCCGCAGGAATGCCGATAGCCCACAAAAAATCTTTTATCATCGAAATCCGTCCAGTCGTGATTGCTTTTTGTCGTATTCTTCCAGGTATTTTGGCGGTTTGACTGAGACAAACTCAAATCCCCAGTCGTTGAGCATTCTGGCGGCGTTTTCAGTTATTTTTGGCGCTGCTAAAATTCCGCGTACATTGGTGATTCCTTTGCTGACCATTATTTTTTCTACATAACGGCGCAATTGTGTCACAGCAGAAAGTTCTGCGCAGTATCTTTTGCATTCAACAACTGTCAAGACCCCATTCTTATCAACACCCATGACATCGATAAAGCCGTATTTGGTTTGCTCTTCCTGCGATACCGTCTTGAATCCTTCCTCAATTAAATCAGGATTTTTGTATATCATGTCGCTCATGTCATCTTC
>JBGPJV010000098.1:0-3565 GCA_041485605.1 Candidatus Nanoarchaeia archaeon
AAAAGAGCGAACACTTTAAAGATAAACAATCAAGCGATCATTTCAGTCCAACAGAATCATGAAAAATCCTGATTTTCTAGCAAGCCCTGACGCGCGACTGCTGAGAATTATGGCAGAGTATCTGGAGCCGGCCGCGCGGTTCAGAAAAAACGACGTGCACAACATAATAGTATTCTGGGGAAGCGCCCGACAACTGCCGAAACTCAAGAAATACTACGCTGACGCGGAAAAGCTTGCAGGCATGGTAACGAACTGGTCAAAAAAGCTTGGTGAAGGAAAAAGGCAGTTCCTGGTCGCAACAGGCGGCGGAGAAGGCATAATGGGCGCGGCAAATAAAGGCGCCAGCGAAGCAGGCGGCAAAACAATAGGATTAAACATTACGCTGCCGTTTGAACAAAAGCCAAACAAATACATCACCAGAGAACTGTCAATACAATTCCATTATTTCTTCATGCGTAAATTCTGGATGGTCTATCTGGCAAAAGCGTTCATAGCATTCCCAGGAGGAGTAGGAACAGTTGACGAACTATCGGAAGTGCTTACCTTGGTGCAGACAGGAAAGCCAAAGAAAACAATGCCGATAATTTTATACGGCTCAGAATATTGGAATGAAGTGCTGAACTTCAAAGCCATGGCAAAATGGGGAACAATAAGCGAGAAAGACCTGGAACTCTTCAAAATCTGCGACACTCCAGAAGAAGCGTTTGAATATTTGACGAAAAGATTAACAGAATTATATCTTTAATTATGCTGCAACAGCTTCTTTCTTGGCCTGAACTTTTGCGGCGGTTTTCTGTGTCGGCTTTGTTGTAAACTCCTCAACAATAATCGAGCACTTGCATGGCAGCTTGTAAGAGGCTCTCTTCATTGCACGCCGTGCAAGAGGAACGTTGTCTTTGTAAGTTTTGATTGTGAAGATTGGCTGGCCTTCAAAAATTCTGGCAGCAATTCCAATCGGCTTGCCGTAGTTGTGCGCCATACCGGTTGACAAACGGTCTGCACCAGCACCAGATGCCAATGGGTTCTCACGCAAAATGTGGTGCGGGAAACATCGCATCTGGAAAAAGTAACCTGTCTTGCCCAATGCGCCTTCCAACACTCTGTTTGAAGTTTGTCTTGCGCTTTCCAAAGCTGCATCTCTAATCTGAAGATCTGATTTTGCAACCAAGTGAATTCTTACGGTAAAGTTCTCTTGAGTGCCACCTGTGTATCGAGAAATCTTGTTTGCCGGACGAGCCGCCACATAACAGAGCTTCTTGTACTTTTACCATCTCGTGTATGCTCTTTTATGGTCTCTGTAGCAGCAAAACTTTCGCATTCGTGCCATATACGTGAGAGGTAAGGGAGGGGTTTAAAAAGCTTTCTGCGGATTCATGATTCGTAAGATATATAAATAAATCTCACAAGTTTATTGTCGAGGTGGAATTATGAATGTGATGAAAATAGGTGTATTAGTTGCGCTGCTTGCAATCAACGCATTATTCGTGGCTGCTATTGCACAGGATGCAGGAATGATGGGCGGATCGTCCTCTGGAAACGTGAGCAAAATGATGGGCACGTCAACATATGGAAATATGGGCGTGACTCAGTCGCGCAATATCCAATGCAACATCCCGTCATTCGATGGAAAGGACTGGGATCCTAAGGCTGTCAACTTTGTCGGCAAAGCAAACCAGGCATGTGTGATGCAGAACAAGTACAGTACTATCTGCCAGCAAGTGTGCATTAAAAAAGTGAAAACAATTGTTACAGTACGAGGCAGAAATGTTTCGCACAAAGTGCGCACTGGCTGCATCAATGCAGACCCGTCTGTCTTGCAAGGACTGACTTCTGACAAGTGCTACAAGGCAGCAAAAGAAGCATGTTCAGCCGCAAATCCTGGCAATGTCTATTGCGGCAACCAGAAATGCATGAAAACTGCACTGTTCAACTGCAAGCAGAATTTGTTTAACGCGCAAAACAGATAATTTTTTTTATTTTTTATCTTTAATATAATGCGTCTTATCTGATTTGTCATCAAAGTATTTCTTCTCTTCAGCAGGCAAGAATTTTCTGTTTGCCTTTTGCTCATCGCGCTGGATTTCCTTGTAAATATTTGAGAACGTGTCTGCGCTCAGCTTATACGTGTCCTTTCCAAATGTAACAATCATTTCATCCTTTGATGGGACGTAGTTTATGACTTTTTCAGGAACAGATTCATTCTGCACAACTGGCTGTGAAGGATGGTAGAATATTAGCCCAGCGGCCAGGAATGAAAATGCAGCAGCACTAATTGCCCAGCCAGCCAATCTTAAATTCACGTTATTCAATTTCTTTTCAAGCTTGTTCGCTTTAGCGGCCGTTGCATCAGCTTTGCCGCGCTCAGATTTTGTTATTTCTCGCTCCTGCACGAGCTCTTTTTCCTTATCATCATACGATTTTTGGATTTTGATGCTTTGAGCCTGATATATTTCTCTATCCTTTCTCTCTTTCTTAACTTCAGTCTCCAATTGTTCTACTTTTTTGCCAAGATCATCGTTGGTTGTTTTTGTTGATTCAACTTCCGCAGACAGGTCTTTTATGAGAGATTTTTTACCGTCAATATCTTTCTGCGCCTCAGCGTACCTCGTTTTCTCATTGTCTAACAGGCGCGCTGTCTCTCCTCTTATGCCGGCAATCTGTTTTTCCTGTGTTTCTATGCGCTTTTCAGCATTCTCGTGGCCAGATTTTTCAGCCTCATATTTTTTGGCAAGATCTTCCAGATCTTTGGCTGCACTCTCAACTTTGGTGTAGGCTTCATTCAACTGAGTTGCCCATTCTTTTTTGGGAGAAGCAAGCTTGTCAAATGTCTTCAACGCGCCTGCCAACCGTATGCTGTATTCGCGCGTCGCGGTCTCAAAAGCATCTGTCCTTTTCTGGACTTCCTGTGCCATGCGCACTTCATCGTCAAATGGGTGCAGCAACAGCATCTCAAGATTCTTCCACACCCTTTGAACGATAGGAGGCGCGTCAGGAGGCACTGGGCCCAAGCTTCCGCCTTCAAGAGGGATGTTGAGCAAAAACCAGCCTTTCAGATAACGCTTCAGGGCCTCGCGAACGTCACCGCCATATGCGTTAATTGCTTCGTCAATATTGATTTGCTGGAAGCCCTCTGCAGCGGCGCCTTCGTGCATCTTGCTATACTGCATCTTGACGAACATTCTCAGCGCATCTTCGGGCAGCTCGTCAACCTGCATAATAAGATCAGCTAGATTCAGTTTCCACTCTATGTTGCGAGTGATTTTACGTGTTTCCCCAGGCTCCCCCATACGTACTGCAGAACCGTTACCGCTTTTTAAACTTTCCGTCATTTTAACCACTTTTCAGTAGAAACCTTTGGGTTTTTGTTCACTCACGGTTCCTATTGCATTGAACGCCCTTTATGGCAGTTTATAATGATTTCTACGCAGCAAACGTTTTTAAAGAGCACATTACAACCGTCACTGTATGAAGAAGATGGTCATTGGGGCAGTAGCTGTTCTTATCATACTTGCCGCCGTTGGATATTTTCTATTAGCTCCGCCGGCAGTTTCGGCGGCTATATTAT
>JBGPJV010000099.1:0-3551 GCA_041485605.1 Candidatus Nanoarchaeia archaeon
GCAATTTCTCTTGAGAAGTAACCTCTAACAGCAGTCCTTCGAGCAGTTTTCTATTATTTATGCGTATCGTGAAGTCTTTGCTCGTTAATCCAAATCGTTCCATGCACGCAATAATCAAATTTATGCAGGCCGCGTCTGCTTCCGGCTTATCCGACCCAAATAATTCAACTGAAATTTGTTTGAACTCGCGTTGTCTGCCTTTTTGCGGAGCTTCATAGCGCCACATTTTGCTGACTGCAAACCATTTGACTGGTTTTTGCAGTTCTTTCTGTTTGGCGACAAACATTCTGGTCATGGGCACGGTTAAATCAAACCGCAATCCCATTTCTTCTGTGCCTTTTTTCTCAATGGTGAAGATTTGCTGTTTGACTTCCTCGCCGCTTTTTGCGGTAAGCAATTTTATCGTTTCTATCGCAGTCATGTCCACTTGCTGGAATCCATATTTGCGCGCAGTGTCTGCCAGCATATCGCATATCGCTTTGCGTATTGCATACTCAGAAGGATAGTGGTCTTCCGCCCCTTTTATTCTTTGAAACATGTTCATTTTCTTCGCCTCCGTGCTTTATAAATGTTTAGGGCGAATGCCGGGAGTTGAACCCGGTCCTCAAGAGTCACAGTCTTGCGTGCTGCCGTTACACCACAACCGCCATTGAGCCGAGAAATAGAGCTATCAGCAATGAACTAAACCACCAACGAGGAAAAGAGAGAGCGAACTACTTGAAATGAAGACAATCAGCGCGTACTGCGCTTGCAGCCTCAGTAAAGTTGCTCATAACAATTAACGTATATACTCCAGTATATAAATATTTCTTTGCTAAAGTAAGACAAATCGTTCACTATCTTTATAAAGGCCTCCTGCTTGAAAGTGCCTATGCCCAAGAAAAGGAAGGTAAAGAAAACGGTAGCTAAGGCGAAGCCAAAAAAGCAGAAGGAAGCTCTAACTCTTCAACCGATAGCGACGCGGGAATTGCCTCCACAGCCTGTTCAAGAAGCCGTTCCTGAAATCAAAGTCGAACCAAAAGAAGAGCCTGTAGTAGAGGAAGAGCCAGAAGAGGAAGTGCCTGAGAAAAAGGAAGAGCCGGAGGCAAGAGAGCAGAAGCAGGTGGTCATTGGCGAAGCAATCGAGTTTGGCTGGAATGCGGTAAAGTCTCATCTGGGCTTTTTTATTGGGATGTTCTTGCTTTTTGCTGCGCTTTCGTTTATGAATTTTGGATCTCACGCAATCGGCACGCGGATCGTGCTTGGTCTCTTTGTCAGCGGTATAAGTCTGGGTTGCATTAAAATCACCATTGATGTGGCTGATGGGAAGGCTCCTGAGTTCAAGGAATTATTCTCTTGCTTTTCTCTGCTGCTGAAGTACATCATCGCGGCAGTTTTGTATTCAATTGTCGTTGGAGTTGGTCTTGTGTTGTTAATTATCCCCGGGATTATCTGGGCGGTTCAATTTGGCTTTTACCCGTATGTTATTGTTAAGGAGCGGTTGGGGCCTGTTGCGGCATTGAGGAAGAGCTCAGCGATTACGGAAGGCGTTAAAGGAAGGCTTATCGTTTTTGCTTTTGCCCTGCTTGGCGTCAATGTGCTTGGTGTCATTGCTTTTGGCATTGGCATTATCGTAACTATCCCTCTCAGCATGATTGCTATGGCGCACGTCTTCCGCCAGCTTGAGAAGCAAACGCATAGTTAATCGCAATAATCTTTATTAACAGGTAATTTGTTAGCAAAACCAGGGTGGTATGATATGAAAGATTTTGGACCATTTGCGTTAAGAATTGGTATTGGCGGTCTGTTTCTCACGACCGGCATTATGAAGTTGATGAACCCGCCAGGGGTTACTGGAATGCTCTCGAATTTGGGATTTCCGGCTGCAACGTTCTGGACGTGGGTGTTGATTCTGGCAGAACTTCTGTGTGGCGCTGCTGTTTTGGTGGGCTTCAAGGTGAAGTGGGCCGTTATTCCGCTTGGCGTCATCTTATTCGTAGCGGTGGTCACAAGCCCGGCAGGACTAATCAACTCGGTTAAGGATGCAGTGTTCCTGATTAGCTTGGTCTCGCTGTACCTCTCAGGTCCTGGTGCCTGGGCGCTTGACAAGAGATAAATTTTTTCTTTTTAGTTCATTAAATTTTTAAACGCACTGTTATAATCTCGTTCTATGAAACTCGTGATTCTCGGCGGCGGTTTTTGCGGGGCGTTAGTTGCCAGACTGCTTGACAAGCGAAAGGACATTGACATCACGTTAATCGATAAGAAAAACTACTTTGAATACACGCCAAGCATTCACAAGGTTATCTTCAATGCCAGCTATCATAAGAAGATCGCAGTTCCATTTTCGCATTTCTTGAAGCGCACAAAAGTTGTGACAGACAAATTAGTGCACGTCACGCCAAAATTCGTTGAGACCGAAAAAGGTAAAATTCCATTTGACTATCTTGTCATTGCGGCAGGCATTGATTATCCGATTTTCCTTGAAAACAAGGAAAATGTGTGCACGCTAAAGGTCGGCATTGAAGCGGCTGAGATGGGCGCAAAGATTCTCACACAGGAGCACATTCTCATTATCGGCGGTGGTTTGATTGGCACTGAAATAGCGGGTGAGTTAGTCACAAAAACGCACGGAAAGCGGTTAGTCATCGTGCATCCGCCTGACAGATTATTGGAGCGCAATCCTGAGAAAGCGTCAAAGTACGCGTTGAAATTCTTGGAAAAGCATGGCGCGCAAATAATCTTTGGTGAAAGAGTGGTTGACCATAAAGGCAGCATGTTCATAACAGACAAAGGCAGAGAGATTGACGCAGAAGCAGCCATCTGGTGCGCTGGCATCAGGTGCAATCCGTGGTTTATGAAAGGTTTTTCTGATTCAATATTCACAGAAAGGAAAGCGTTGAAAGTAAATCAGTATCTCCAGCTTGAAGGTTATTCAAATATCTTCGCCGGCGGTGATATCAACAGCGTTCAGGAAGAAAAGACTGCCCAGAATGCCGAGCGCCACGCGCATTTGATTGTCAAAAACATTGATAGGCTCAAAAGCAACAAGTCGCTCATTGCCCACAAGGCACGTTCAGCTCCCTTAGTAATCAGTTTGGGCGACTGGACTGGCATTATGACCTTGCCAAATGGCGGAGTAATTAACGGGTTCTTGCCCGGCATTTTGAAATGGCTGATTGAGTGGTGGGTCTTGCTTGGCTATAAGTGGTAAGTTTTATATACGCTCTGCCCACCACTTCGTGCATGCGTGTGACGTGGTTCGGGCATGCTTCTATCAAGCTTGAGACAGAAAACCAGATCATCTATATCGACCCATACGCGGGCCGTGATGACTGGTATACGCCTGGCAATTTAATTCTGGTATCCCGTTTTCATTTTGACCATTGCAGCATTGAAAAGTTAAGGCGCGCGTCAAATGACTACACGTTCGTTTATGGCACTCCTGAAGTTGCAAAGCAGGTGTATCCGTCAGGTGTTTTGCATGAAGGCGAAAGCAGGTTGTTTGACGGCGTTGAAGTTGTTGGTATGCCTGTGGCTAATCCTCATGTTGATTTTGCGCGCCATACTGA
>JBGPJV010000100.1:0-3506 GCA_041485605.1 Candidatus Nanoarchaeia archaeon
ATCCATATTTGGCATACGGTTGATTAACAAAGCGCGTAGGCCTTTAGTATAAAACTCAAAGCCAGAGAGCACTATAATAGTGGAAAGCGCCAATTGTATTATTGTATTTATCAAAGGAGAAAGCATTGGCAATGGCAAGCCGATCATATGCCCCATGGCAAGATACAAAAGCGGAATGCCTGCAATTCCCGCAACCCACATCCTTTTTGCCCAGTGCTTGACTTCTTCTTCGCGCGCTTCCTTCTCGAAATCAAGGCGGGAAGCGCCATAACCTGCATTCTTTACTGCGGCAATCATCGCTTTGATATTTGTCTGGGCAGAATCATATTCAACTTCTGCTTTCTCAGTAGCAAGATTGACTTTTACTTTTGAAACACCAGAAATGTGCTGCAAAGTCCTTTCAACGATACTAACACAATGCTGGCTTTCCATGCCAGAAATGGCCAAGACAGTTTTTCCAGATTCTGACGCTGCAGGCTCGTTCTTCTCTGTCTTGTAGCCGGTCTTGTCAATTGCTTCCTTCAGCATTTTTTCTGAAGTTAAATTTGAATCATAATCAACATACGCCTTAGAGCTTGCAAAGTTCACCATAGCTTTAGCGACGCCAGGCATTTTGCTCAACGCACCTTCTATAGTCCTTACACAGCTTGCGCAATGCATTCCAGAAACCGGAATGATGGCCTTAGTTGTTTTGTGCTCGAACTGCTCTTTGCATTCCTTGCTACAAAAATAGAACGTTTCACCATTCTTTTTCACCGAAAACTTTGCCGTAATCGGATTAACGTCCATCCCACAGGACGGGTCTTTTATCATAGTTTACATCAATTGTAACACTATTTATAAAACTTATGAAGGACAATCTTTAATAATGAGTAAATCTACAGTTAGTTCATGTTAAAAGAGGTATTGATTTTCATAATAGGCTGTTTCCTGCTAGTCAAAAGCGCGGAATACGCGGTTAAGTCGGTCGCGCACCTCGCTCGCTATCTCAGACTGACAGAATTCGTCACAAGCTTCATTCTTGTAGCATTTGTTTCATCCTTGCCGGAAGGATTCATTAGCATAATTTCCGCGCTGGGCGGAGACCCAAGCATTGGAGTCGGAACGCTTCTTGGCGGCAACATCGCAGATTTAACTTTAATATTAGGACTGGTGGCGCTTGCAGGACACCCCGTGCGTATTCACAGCTCGATTATCAAAAAAGACCTGTATTTTGCCGCGCTCATGCTCCTCCCAATCATCCTGGGCTTGAACGGAGTTATTTCCCGCATTGATGGTATTATTTTGATTGCGGCAGGAGCAATCTTCATGCTAGTACTTCTCAGAGAAAGAGAATATTTCCACAAGCCGTTTGAGGTGAAAGACCACTGGATGAAACATCTAGCAATATTTTCTGCCAGCCTCTTGGTCATGCTCGTCAGCGCCTACTTTATAGTTAGCAGCACACATTCGATCGCCCTAGGGTTGAGTGTTCCATCACTATTAATCGCACTCGTTATTGTCGCGCTTGGCACAACCCTTCCAGAATTCACTTTTTCACTGCAAAGCGTGCGCAGTGGGCATGCGGATTTGGCAATCGGTGATTTGCTTGGCACTGTTGTTGTGGACGCAACCATAATCATGGGCATTACAGCACTTATTTCACCTATAGCGATCAACTTATTTGTACTTTCGGTTATAGGCATATTCACACTGTTTGCCGTCGTATTCTCCCTATTGTTTATGCGAACTGACGGCATACTTTCAAAGAACGAAGCAATGGCTTTGGTGTTTTTCTACATCGCGTTTGTTGTAGTGCAGATATTACTGCGGTAACTTTTATATACCGTGTTCTTGCTCTTTCAACTTACGGCGCCGTAGCAAAGTGGCCAAATGCGGTGGACTTAAGATCCACTCCCTTAGTGGGTTCGCAGGTTCAAATCCTGCCGGCGCCATTACAGTCCCAGTACCCTTCTTACGGGCTTTACGGGCGCTTCAGAAATCTCGTTGCAAGGAACGTATTCTGCATTCACCATCTGTGCAACCTGCTCATATTCGGGCGCTCTTTTTCCATCTTTTGCAATAAGAAAAGCTCGGTCTGCGTGTACGTGCGCGAGAGCTTTCCTAATAACGTCCTCGATTTCTGTTTCAGGGTCATATCCTGCAATAATATCAATGCCTGCATTGTCCAGCTTTGCATTGTTCACAATTCTGCGAACAATAGACTCTTTCATTGGATAGAAAATTCCAGTGTGCACGTGCTGCAACTCGCGCAACAGCTCATGAGTTTTATCCTTAATGCAGCGGTGTGCACCGGTGGGCAGAACATCAATGAATTTTTTATACGCTTGCAGTGATTCATCGGTATATCCCTTTTGTGCCAATACGCTGCCAATGTGCACTGGTTTTTCCTCATCACGCTTTTCTGCATACACTTCATGAATAATGCCGAGCACATCGTTATGGCCGTCTGCCAGGCTCTCTAAAATTTCTTCATGCACCATCTTTCCTTCAAGCGCTTTGGTTAACGCATTTGCATACAAGCGCGGCATATTAACCAGAACGTCCAGTGAAAAGAGTACTAGTTCGGTCATGTTTAATTGCAGCGTGTCTCTATTGAAATAGTTTGTCCCAAAGATTTAAAAATCGTCACAGAACACGACTATTTACGCCTCCGTAGCTTAGTAGCTATAGCGCGACATTGGTAATGTCGAGGTCGCGGGTGCAACTCCCGTCGGAGGCTTATTTCTTAACACGCCGGGTCAAAGTATGGCGAATCACTGACTGTGGTAAAGTTATACGCGACAAGCTTGAAGCCGGGAACAGTGCTGTTAATCGCAAACGTGTAGTTAATGGAGACAAAAACCTGTTCTCCTGCCGGCACATTCTTGTGAATGTTTATTGGAACGCCGGCTGTTACAGTGATAAAGTTTAGCGCAGGATTACAGGACGCGTTACTAGGCAGTCCGGCGGTGCCGTTCGCCTTCACTTGCTGGACACAAGCGCCTTCAAACGGACAGACGTCAGGAGTGATGTTCAGCCCAAACGCGGCTGTTCCATTGTTAAGAATTGATAGTGCTGTGCCATTGAACGCGCTGCTGACTACAACGAAACAGCCTGACGCGGCTGAGAGATTGTCGGTCTGGAACGTGCAAATAGCGGATTGCGCAGGAGTAATGTTGGCGGTAAAGTCGCCGCTTGTGATAACAATTGAGGTGGTATTCTCAGCTGCACTGTGGTTGGTAAAGTGAGTGATGTCATAAACAAACGTTCCGGCGGAATAGCTAACCGGCGTGCACGTTGTGTAGCACGCCTGGAAGATGCCATCCTCGTTGACTTCAACCAATGGAATCGGGCTGATAAACGGCAGGCCAAGCAAAGTGATTTGAGCGCTGACGTTCAGGAAGCTCAGGTTTGTTGTATCGAGCATGGTATTGTTGAATGTGATGTTCAGCTTGTCCTGAATGATGTTCTGTGAGCCATTAATCTGTATCGTTGGAATGAGCCGTATGCTTCCGTTGTCATTG
>JBGPJV010000101.1:0-3492 GCA_041485605.1 Candidatus Nanoarchaeia archaeon
TGCACGACGGCCCGCCGTACACCACAGGCCGCATCCACATAGGCCACTCGTGGGGCAAGGCATTGAGAGACTCTGTTCTCAGATTTAAGCGCATGTCCGGCTTTGCTGTTTGGGACCAGCCGGGCTTTGACATGCACGGTTTGCCGATTGAGGTCAGTGTTGAGAAAGAACTTGGAATTAAAAACAAAAAAGAAATTATTGACAAAATTGGACTCGCCAAGTTCATTGAGGCCTGCCAGAAGTACGCGTTAGACCAATTGTGGCCGATGGTCACTGATTTCAAGCGCTTGGGCGTTTGGATGAACTGGCAGAATCCGTATATGACCATCAAGAACACGTACATTGAGGGAGCCTGGTGGGCGTTGGCAAAAGCAAACGAAAAGAAATTACTGTATCTTGGAAAAAAGTCAATGACTTGGTGCCCGCGCTGTGCAACAGCATTGGCAAAGCATGAATTGGAGTACGAAAACAGAAAGGATGATTCAATTTTTGTCAAATTGCAGATTGAAGGCAAGCCAAATGAATACCTGATCATTTGGACAACAACACCGTGGACAATCCCATTTAACATGGCAGTGATGGCTCATCCTGATTTTGATTACGTCAAGGCAAAAGTTGATGGCGAAACATGGATTCTTGCAGAAGCTTTGGCTCCAAGCGTCATCGGCGCAGTTGCGGGTAAGCAATACCAAGTGCTTGACAAGTTCAAGGGAGAAAAATTGGCAGGCACCAAATACGTGCATCCTTTGAAGGACGAAATTAAATTCCCTGAAGCGAAAAAAACGCATACAGTAATTCTTTCAGAAGAATACGTAACAACTGATGCGGGTTCTGGTCTTGTTCATTGCGCGCCTGGCTGCGGTCCTGAAGACTTTGAAGTTGGAAAGGAGAATGGCCTGCCCCCGTTCAACGAAGTTGACGAGCACGGCTGTTTTGACGAGAAAATGGGCAAGCTCGCAGGAATGTTTGCAAAAGTTGATGACGCGCAATTTATCCAGTTGCTTGAAGACAAGAATGCAATTATCAACAAAGTAAAACTTGACCACGAATACGCTCACTGCTGGAGATGCAAGACGCCAGTCATTTTCCGTGCTACAGACCAATGGTTCTTGGCCGTTGAACAGCTTAAGAATGAAATGGTCAAGCAGAATGAAAAAGTGTACTGGGTGCCTGACTGGGCTGGCAAAAAGTGGTTTGACAGCTGGCTTAAGTCATTGCAGGACTGGTGCATTTCAAGGCAGAGGTTCTGGGGAATTCCCTTGCCGATTTGGACGTGCATCTGCGGCAAGTATAAAGTAATTTCTTCAAGTGCTGAACTAACTAAATTAAGCGGAAAGGAGCTTGAAAATCTTCACAGGCCGTGGATCGACATGATAAAAATAAAATGCGAGTGTGGCAAGGAAATGTCGCGAGTTCCTGATGTGCTTGACGTCTGGCTGGACTCAGGTGTTGCGCCGTGGGCGACGTTGGAGTATCCGTCAAATCCTGATTTGTTCGAGAAAATGGGCTTCCCCGATATGATACTTGAGGGTAAGGACCAGATTCGCGGCTGGTTTAACAGCTTGACGTGCATGAGCATGATTAGTTGGGGCAGGATTCCTTTCAAGGCAGTGTACATGCACGGTTTCATTAATGATTCTCAGGGCAGAAAAATGTCAAAGTCCTTGAAAAACTACATTACGCCGTATGAAATCATCGACGTATATGGTGCTGACACGCTTAGGTATTACCAGGTTGGAGGCGCACAGCCAGGCGTCGATATGAACTTTAATCATGAGGATGCAAAAGTCAAGCACAGAAACCTCATAGTGCTTTGGAACTTGCAGAAGTTTGTAATAGAGCTTGCCAGAGAGCTGAAATCCTCTCCGAACAGAATGGACGACATGGTTATGAAAAATTTGGGCGGCATTGAAGAACGGTTTATGCTCTCAAAACTTAACAGCACGATAAAAACAGTCACAGACCTGTTCAATGAATACCGGTTGAACGAGATTCCAGGAGTCATAGAAGACCTTTTCCTTGCCTTGAGTCGAAGTTACATCCAAATGGTGAGGGACAAGGCCGCTGTTGGAGAAGATAATGAGCGAAAAGCAGTTCTCTATACAATTTACAAGTGTTTGACTGAATGCCTCAAACTTTTCGCGCCAATTGCGCCATTTATCACAGACCAAATCTGGCAGAATCTCAAGCAGGAATTCAAATTAGAAGTGGAAAGCATTCATTTGTGCGACTGGCCGAAAGCGAATGAGAAAGACATTAACTCAAAGCTGGAAAAGCAAATGGTGATTGCGGACGACGTCGTGCAGGCAGTGCTTGCGGCGAGAGAAAAAGTAAAAATTTCATTGAGATGGCCGATCAAGTGCGCTCAAATTGTCACGCAGGATGATGATATGCTTCAAACATTGGAAGAATTGGAAGACGTCATCAAGTACCAGACAAACTGCAAAGACGTGCATGGTCACAAGGAATTTGCTGAAGTAAAGATGAAAGTTAAGGCGAATGCCGGCGCTTTAGGCAAGGCATTTGGCGCAAAGAGTCCGAAGATTATGGTTAAACTGGCGGAGATGAGTGCCAAGAGCATTCTTGCACAGCTGGCCAAAGACAGCAAGTTCCCGGTAATTATCGACAAAGAAACAATCCAGCTAGGCAAAGACCACATTATTGTAGAAAGAGACGTGCCGAAGAAATACGCCGAAGTGGAGTTCAAAAATGGTCTTGTCTACCTTGACACTGACCGTTCCGATGAATTGGATATTGAAGGGTATGCGCGAGAATTGATGCGCCGTGTGCAGCAGATGCGCAAGGATGCTGGAATGCAAAAAGCCGACAAGGTATTGGCCTACATACAAACTGATGCCAATACTGCAAAGATGCTTGAAAAGTGGAAGGAGCGCATTGAGGAGAAGTGTGGCGCTCATGTGAACATTGGCAGTGCTGATCCGGTTAAGAAGCACGCAAATACTGCTGAAGAGAAAATCAAGGATAAATCATTCAAGCTGTTTCTTAATAAAGCGCAATTATAGTTACTAAGTGAATACGCAAAACCTTTTTAAACTGCAGTCTCATATAGCAGGTAAAAAGTGGGTTGATTTAGTTGAAAAGAAGGTGTTGAGGCGAATTGTTGTTTATTTGTAGCTGAAAGCACATTCTTTCCCAAAGAGCGTATAGTGAAAGCAGAAAAGGCATTTGTAATACCTCTCGTATTTGTGATTTTACTAGTTCTGACTTCTGCTTTTGCGGCTGCGCAGGCAACGCCCACTCCAACCCCTACCAGCACGCCCACATTTACTCCAACACCAACCGCTACTCCTACTAGCACGCCCACATTTACTCCAACACCAACAGAAACACCAACAATAACACCCACACCAACAGAAACACCAACAATAACACCAACACCTACAGAAACGCCAACTCCAACCAACACACCAACAATAACACCAACACCAACCGAAACACCTACTCCAACAGAAACTCCTACTCCGACAGAAA
>JBGPJV010000102.1:0-3489 GCA_041485605.1 Candidatus Nanoarchaeia archaeon
AGGAATCCATAACTGCCCAGCATAATTTTTTAAGCCAGATCCAAATGCCGCTTCCGGATTTATTTCCTTCCACAGCGCAAAAACCTCTTTTTCACTCATTGTTGCTTCTTCCCGTAGCTTTTTATAAAAAGCTTTGCTTAAGTGTAATACAACTTCCCGGCTTCTCTTTGCTCTCTATCCAGTCTGCTGTCTGGCTTGTTGATTCGCGGTCTGTTGCTCTCTTTATCGCGACGCATGGTTATTTTTAAGTCTGACAAAAACTCATTCATTCCCTGTTCCATTGAGAACGGTCCTTTTACAATACCGTCATGTGCCGGCTTGCCTCCAAACACTATGAGTTTGTCTGCAAGATAGTCGATGAACAATAAATCGTGGTCTACAATGAGCACGCTTACTCCTCGTTGTTCTGCAACGTCTCGGATGACTTTGCTGAATGCCAGTCTTTGTTCAATGTCCAGATACGCGCTTGGTTCGTCTAGCAGGTACAAGTCGGCTGGCTGTGAAAGGCAATGTGCAATGGCGACTCTTTGTAATTCTCCGCCTGACAAAGTATTCAACGGTTTCAGCATTAAAGTATCAATTTCCAGCGGCTTAATCAGCTGGGTTTTGTACTTCGATGCTGCATCTTTGAGGAGAGTCATGACGAGCACATCGCTTGCGCCTTCCAGATATTGCGGCTTGTATGCAACTTTAATCTTCGTATCAACATCTCCTGAATCCGGCTTTATTACGCCTGCCAGAATCTTGACAAAAGTCGTCTTGCCTATTCCGTTCTCGCCAAGAATGCCGATAATCTGGTTTCTGCCAATCGTGCCTTCGTGTGCGTGCAGGTGGAAGCTTTCTAATTTCTTGTCTATCGCTCCCCATGCGGTCATCGCAACTTTGCTGATGGCTTTTGGCGGCGGTCTGGACAAGAACTTAATCTCGTGGTCTCTGAACCGCATGTTTTCGTCGCGGATAAATCCTTCAAGGTAGATGTTCATGCCTGTGCGTGTCGGCTTTGGCAAGCTGACAATTCCGTATGCGCCTTCTTTTCCGTACATGATGTGCAGTAAGTCAGTCATGTAATCAAGAATAATCAGGTCGTGTTCTACTACAAGCACTGCCGTTTGCTCATTTGCGAGCGATTTGATGAACTGTGCAACTCTGATTCTCTGCTTAATGTCCAGATATGAGCTTGGTTCGTCCAATATGTACAGGTTTGCTTGTCGCAAAACGGTTGCTGCTATAGCAATTCTTTGTAATTCTCCGCCTGAAACTTGTGAGACATCTCTGTCAAGCACATCTCTTAATTGCAATGCGTCTACAACTTCGTCAAACTTTTTTCTTTCATCGACTTTCTTCAGTAAATCGCCGACTTTTCCTTTCTGTGTTTGCGCAATGAACTCGACGTGCTGTGGTTTGTACGCAACCTTGATTTTTCCATCTCTTACAGCTTCAAAGTACGTCTGTGCTTCTTTGCCCTTGAAGAACTTGACAAGTTCTCCCCACTCAGCTTCCTTCTCTCCGCCCAGGTTTGGCTTCAAAACTCCTGCCAATATTTTGATGGCAGTAGACTTTCCAATTCCGTTTCTGCCAACTATGCCGACAACCTGTCCAAACAATGGCATTGGCAAAGAATACAAATGGAATCCATTTCTGCCATATCTGTGAATAGGATTCTCAAGCTGTTCTGGCAGATTGATGATGTCAATTGCGCCAAATGGGCACCTGTTCGGGCAGATGCCGCAGCCGGTGCACAAATGTTCATCAATGATTGGCTTCTTGTCGCCGGTTGGAGCTGGGACTATGCAGTCCTGTCCTTCCATGTTGACCGGGCACACTCGTGCACACAAATATCCGCCACACCCCTGTGGATTGCACCGGTCTTTCCTGACAATTGCTATGCGCGGCATATATTATTCTCTGAGAAGGCGGTTTTTAAAGGTGTCGTTAGCGTATGCCTGTATCGATATCAATATCCAGCGTTGTTGTTTCTCCTGATTTTATTTCAACAGTTGAAGGGAGCGTGCCTTTGCCAAAATGCTGTTGTTTTTCATGGTCAACGGTGTATGTTCCAGTAGTCAATGGCAAGTTGAATGTTCCATCAGTTTTCGGTACAATCATGACAACTTTATCATGGCCACGGAAGACTGCAATCGGCCATGCCTGGAATGTTTCAGCAGTCGGCTGGCAGCGCGGATCTGGGGGGTTGCGCTCGACAGGGCAGAGCGGTCCAATGTTTATTTTTCCTTGTAAAAATCCTTTTGCCTGTGGCTGCATTTGACAGGATAATAGGAAGACAAGCGCAAAAAAGATAATAGCTTTTTTCATAAGCCTCCGACGGGAATTGCACCCGCGACCTGCGGTTCTTTCGCATATGATACGAAACCGCCGCTATAGCTACTAAGCTACGGAGGCATTTAAATTTGACAGTGAATGTGGCCAGTGCGAAGCACAAGCCGTATATCGTGGGATCACAGATCTCACTTAAGTGTTTTTGATCAAACTTTTTGATAAAAGTTTGCTATGGAGGCATCATTTCAAGTTTTTTAAAATTTCTTCTTTGCTGCCTAGTTTCTTCTGGCATTCTCTGCACACAGGATGCATTTTTCCTTTCGCATCCTTGACATAGCTTCCTATAATTTTCTTTAGGAACGTTTCTGCCGTTGTTTTGCCGCAAATGTCGCATTTCATACTATTGCCTTCAAGAGCATCGTATATAAAGCTTATGTCGTCCACAAAACTTAATAAACCGCACTTAAAACACTCTCATTATGGACTCAAAAAAGATTATTGGATTAGGCATTATCGGGGTAATGATTTTTAGTACGTTGGCGTTAGTCATCGTTGACTATACCCAGACTTCAAGCTCTGCCAAGCTCAAATACAATGGTTACAAATTTACCGTTACTGAGCAGCAATACAAGGCAAAAGTCAATGGCCAGCAAAAATCATTCCTTTTTTTCCCAAGGGACTTGGAATACGTTCAGATTTCAGATGATGTTAAAGCATTGTTGCAAAAGCCAGTGCTTACCGTAACCTACAATTCAAACAGTACATTGGCTGAAAACTTGGGCGAAGCTCAATATTATATTGAGGCGCAGGTGGGCGACGTTAAAGCTATCGAGCGTGCGTTAACAAACAGCGAAAACGGCAATCTTCCACAAAAGTCCTGCGCTGATGCTACAGACGCACAGCCTGTTATTGAGCTCTCTCAGAGCAATCAGTCCGGCATTAAAGCAGACGGCAATTGCATTAAAATACAGGCGCTTGACGCGTTTGACCTATACCAGCAGACTGAGCGTGTTGTGTACACTATTCTTGGCGTAATGTCATGACTGAAGAAGTTCCAAAGCTAAACAGGGAAACAAAAATATTTTATGTAATAGGCACGGTAGTTTTCATTGCAGTTCTTTTTTTCTTGTTGTTCGGGCTGCGTCACAGACAGGCTGTTCCAAACACGGTCGATTATAGTTACTTCACCTTTGAAGAGATTGGCGGTTTGTG
>JBGPJV010000103.1:0-3485 GCA_041485605.1 Candidatus Nanoarchaeia archaeon
ACCCGGTAATGAGTTTGGCAAGCTGCTTGTTGTTCTGAGCAAATTTTTCTTGAAGTTCTTTGAGTTTTTCTAAAGTGACTAGTGTTTTCATTTAATTAGTTCGTGTTTTCTGAGAATTGCTTTCATTTTATCAAAGTCAGGTGACTGCCTGAATTTTTTCAATTCTTCATCAGGCAGTTGTCGTATCATGTTCAAGGTTATCTTTGATATTTCCTTGATGTCTGCAGCAGTGTCTTCTACCGCCATTCGTGCGCGCAATAATTCTTCATTTGTCGGCTCTTCCTTCTTTTGGAAGAACTTGGTGAGCATGCTGTCCTTGCGCACTGGCTGTGCTTTCTCGTGATACACTTCCACTTCTTCGTGGAGCTCTATGTGGTCTGGAAGCTTCTTTTTTGGCAGGATGTTCTGGACGAATTCCTTAATATTCTTGAAATTAATGCCTGCCCGCTTGCGCGCGCGGATGTACTCTTCCATATCCTTTTCAAATTCTTTTGACATAGCCGGTTTTGAGCAGAACAGCGTATTTAAAGTTTCCTATAGAGAATTTTGATTTATAATGAATATTGTCAAAATTCTCTTAGAAGACTTTGACTAAAATAAAGATTATTCAAAGTCGTCTATAATAGTTTCTTGAGCTGTTGAAAATCATTTTTGATTCGTACAGCCATTTTCGTGAAGCGCATTGCCGCTGAAGGATGCACGGTGACAATGATATGTTTGTTGTTTAGTAAAGGTTTGATACATTCAGCTGTCTTTCCTAAAAGTACAACAATTTCCGGTTTGATAATGGCGAGCTGCCTCAATAGATAAGGTCTGCACGCGTGTATCTCTTCTTCTGTTGGCGCCCTGTTTTTGGGTGGAAAATGCTTTACAGAGCTGGTTATGAACACTTCTTCTCTTTTCAGCCCAATTGATTCTATCATTTTTGTCAAATACTGTCCTGCTCTGCCGACAAACGGTCTGCCTGTCTTGTCCTCATTGGCGCCGGGTGCTTGCCCGATGAAGAATATTCTCGCATTAGCCGGTCCTTCGCCAGGCACGCCGTGAAGTGCATGCTTATAGAGCGGGCACTTGGTGCATTCAGAAACTTCATCAGCAATGACAGTGAGAGAATCCTTCATGAAAAAAGAAAAGCGCTACAACTTTAAAAGTTTACTTATAAAATCCTTGTGAGAATGCTTCAGAAGATGGTATTTCGCTCTTGCTTCGGTGCTGAACGTCTACATCACGCACTTCATTGGATACTAAATCAAGGTATTGATTGCGCGAGACAAGTTTTGGCCCATCTTTGGTATCTGCCTGCATTGTCAGGCCTGTTCCTGGGTCTATGCTCAGCTCAAGTGCCGGGTTTGTTTCAATCCTGACAAACACGCTTGACCTGCCTTTGACATAGTATTTGTTGCCTTCAAATTCGCTTGGTTCTTTGTCTAGATTTGCAAATAGCCAGTCTTCTGGAAGTATAATATCATAGTCCTTGTAATTTACCGGATATGCAAGATCGTACAGGTTTAATTTAGTGCATTGGGTATTGACTTGGCTTTTATGCCCTTCGCAGAATGCAATGGCTGTTTTTGCCGCACGGTCAACATAAACAGTATCGTAATAAAAGAGGTCTTTCTTAATGTCGCCAAATTGGACGTGTTTTACAATTATGGACGAATCAAGAATTATTTTGTAACGCGTGCCCTTGACATAATAATTATCTGTTTTGAATTTGAACTGGTAGCTTTTTACGTTTGTCGCAAACGTGTCAAGGAACTTGTACATCTTTGTGCGTGCTTGCGAAGGCGTTGTTGTTTCTTCTTTGACGTTTTCCGTTAATGATTTCTGCATTTCTGCGGCAGGTGGTGCTTTTTGAGGAGTTTCTGTCATTACAGGTGAAGACGTCATTGTTGTTGGAGTTTCTTCTGGAGTCTTGTTCATTTCTGGTGCTGCCGCTGGAGCATTTGTTGGCTCTGCTGTCTGTTTTTTGAGGTCTTCAGCAAGTTGTTTGGCTTCGCTTGGCTTTGGTGCAGCACATGCTGCCAAAATCAGTAATGATAGAACAATAAGTGAAAGATATTTCATAGTAAAAATTACCAGAATGGGTCTATTTAAGCTTTATTGTAACAGGGTTTAAATATTGAATAATATGATTATAAATCATGCCAGTGAGAAGCGCGGGCGTTGTGCTTTTCCGCGAAGGAAAAAAGAGGAAATATTTGCTGCTTAAGCACTCATACGGCTGGGATTTCCCAAAGGGCATAATGGATAAGGGTGAAAAATCAAAGGAGACTGCCCTGCGCGAGCTGAAAGAAGAAACGGGCATTTCAAAAGTTGTTGTTCTGCCGGGCTTTAAGGAGACTGTCAGCTATATGTACACGTGGAAAGGGAAAAGGCTTTTGAAGTTTGTTGTTTTCTATCTTGCTAAAACTAGGCAAAAGAAGGTGAAATTGTCATTTGAGCACGAAGGTTTTGTCTGGCTGCCTTTTGAAAAGGCAGTGGATAAAGCTACGCTTAAGTTCGCTAACGCAAGAAAAGTTTTGAGTAAAGCAGAGGCATGGTTGAATGAAAAATAAGGAAATTGCAGATATGTTCTTTGAGATGGCCGACGTCCTTGAAATGCAGGGCGTTGACTGGAAGCCAAATGCGTACAGGAAGGCAGCCCGCGCTATCGAAACATTGAGCGAGCCGATTGAGAAAGTGTACGCGCGCGGGGGAATAAAGGCATTGATGGAAGTACCTGGTGTTGGCCAGAGCCTTGCAGAAAAGATTGAGGAGTTCTTGAAGACAGGAAAGATGAAGGAATTTACTCAAATTGTCAGCAAGATTCCAAAAGGTGTTGAGGAAATGATGCACGTTCCTGGCCTCGGCCCGAAGAAAGTGATGAAACTGTACAAAAAATTGAAAATCAAGAGTTTGGCAGAATTGGAATCTGCTGCCAAAGCTGGTAAATTGAAAAAACTGGAAGGTTTTGGCGCAAAAAGCGAGCAGGATATTCTTAGGGGGCTTGGCATTCTCAAACAGGGTGCAGCCCGGCCATTGCTAGGCATCGCATTGCCGGTTGCACGCGAGTTTGCAGAGCGATTGTCAGAAATTGACGGCGTAAAAAGGGCAGAGCCTGCTGGCAGTTTGCGCAGAATGAAAGAAACAGTTGGCGATATTGACATTCTCGTTATTAGTTCAAAGCCGGCAAAGGTGATGGAGTTCTTTACAAAAATGCCAGAGGTGCAGACAGTGCTTGCCAAGGGCTCAACAAAGAGCACGGTCATCCTAAAGGACGGCATACAATCAGATGTGCGTGTTCTCGACGAGAAATCATTTGGTGCAGCGATGCAGTATTTTACCGGCAGCAAAGACCATAACGTGACGCTAAGGCAGATGGCGATAAAGAAGGGCTATAAGTTGTCAGAATATGGCCTGTACAAGAAAGATAGGTATGTTTGCGGCAGGACTGAACAGGAAATTTACGCTAAACTTGGCCTGCCGTACATCGAGCCGGAGCT
>JBGPJV010000104.1:0-3451 GCA_041485605.1 Candidatus Nanoarchaeia archaeon
GGTTTGGGATATTAAATTCAAAGTTTTTCAGAAACATCCTGATTCACGCCTTGTTGAAATCGTTGACAAGAACGTGCAGGACAGCTGGCTAAAGATCATCAATTGGTATCCTGACATAAAAACCCGCTACACTTATGTGGAATTATCAGAATTAGATAATTTCACGCATACTCACTCTCTTGACAAAGGCACTTTATTTTTCATTGACAAATACAATAGTAATTTAACAGAGCCAGTTATACAGTTATTACAGCAGTATGATCCAATACTAGAATATGATGAGCATGCAGAACAGCACGGCTTGTTATTAATGCATAAGTAACAGCTATTTTTAAGAAGGCTTCTAGTGAAGTTTCTTTCCAGGGCCTGATTTCTCAGTAATAATAATCTTGTGGAACACGTACTGTGTTGAACCACCGAACAGGAATGACTTTGGATCAGGTGCGCCTTGCAACGCCGCGTTCATCGCCTGCTTATAGTCTGCAGACCAGTCGATCAATGTTCGATCATCGGCAGTTGCCAGGATGCGATTGCGTCTTACTGAAACATTTATCTTGCACGGTCTTCCGTTCTTCAGTAAGTCTCCCAGATATTTCGAATCTCCTTCAAACTGCGCGCCATCAGCCAGTATCAACTTGCTGTTGTCGCCGCGTGGATCGAAATATATTCCTACCTGCTTGCCATCAGCAACTGGAAGTCCGACATACATCAATTCAGGTTTGCCCTTAAGTTGCACGAGCATACTTATATCATATTCTTCAGGCGTATGATATCCTGGCTGAATATATCCCACCGGAGAAGTGAGTGCAGTACCTTCATACTTCCATGTTCCTTTTGTCTTATCTTTTGCTAGATCTACAAACTTGAGAACATCAAGCTGGCTGGGGGACAATGGCATATCCATTTCTCTCAGTTTCAAATCAATCACAGTTCTTTCAAGCTTGCTTCGTTGCTCATCGCTCAGCCCTTTAAGATCTTGAAGTACTGCATCAAACCAATACAGTGCGCGCTCTTTACCTTTTGCTTTTTCAAATAAACTCTTGTTGATCTCAGCCCAGCTGTTCCACGATTCGCCCAGCTTGTATTCTAACGCAGCCTCATTTGGATTTGATAGCTCAGCTTCGCCAAGCTTCTTCAAGTCATTGTCAGAACCCTCTCTTGCATAGCGTGGACCAGTAATGAAGTCATTTCTTGCGAGCATCAAATGTTTTCCATATGCTGTGCTGGCCTGCGTAGAATTTATGCCATATTTTGCATCAGCCTGTACATTATCTTCATTCTCTTTCAGCCGTTCCTCTGCCTTTTTTGCCAGATCGGTCAATTTTTCAATTTCAGGAATGAAAACTTTGCCAAATTCTTTTGCTTTTTGTTCAATGAAGGTATTCTTTGCAACCTTTGCATACTTCTCGGCATCGGTTGCCGCGCTTCGAGCTATCTTGAATTCGTTAACGAAAACTGCTTCGTTTGCCATTTTCAAGCTGTACTCTGCAACCATATCTTTTACTTCGGGCGCCTGGTTTTTGTCTGCTTTTGATAAGATTGCTGCTTTCAATTCAAACGGTTTAACATCAAAATTATCCCCCATGAATGTTACGGCTTCCCATGCCTTGGGAACATTGAAAGTCTTAAGTGCTTCATCGCGTGCTTCACGCAACGCGACATACCGTACCTTGGGATCGTCTCTTGAATCAATTGACTTATTCATTAATGATTGTATCAATGCGTTTTTGTCCTTTGGATCTTTTGACTTGTATAATTTTGAGAATTCTGTGCGCAGCTGCGTTTCGGCTTTCTGCTGTTCGTTTGAATCAGGAACTGGTTTCAGATTTTGTTTAGGATCTTGAGACAACAAGTTAGCTATCGCTTGAATGAAAAAAGACCTACGGCTGGTAAAGCGATTCGTTACAGCCGCCACCAATACGTTTTCTAGCCCCATTTTGTGTCACTGAATAGTTAATAATGTGTCACAGTTTATAAGCTTTTTGGTTTTTGAGTATATAAATGCCCATTTGGCAAAAGATTTATATTCTAGAGCGTATTATTCGTCCCTTATGGCGGGTGACAGCATAACTAGACGTGTATTTCTTGGGTATTCAGCAGCCCTGCCACTCGCGCTTGAAAGTCTTGTTTGGGGGCAGGCAAAAGAGGATATTTTGTGGGAAAATGCGCGAAAGAATCCTGCTGACGGGCAGAAAGTACTGGATGAAACACTTAAAGGCCTAGGAGCGGCACAGAAATTAGTATCACGATTCTACGCAGTGCAGGTAACTGAGAAAAAGAGCTCAACAACTGACAAATGGGCAATTGTTTTTGGAGACAAGCAGCTCAAGTGTTACGATGCAAACGCGGAAAAATCACTACGTGAAACCCTCAAGAAACACGCCGAAACATACGCGAACTCAAAAAAAGACGCCCGCCCAGAAACACTCAAGGAAGAAACTGAGAAAGCATTCAAGTTTATGACAGCGGAGCTCCTAGACAGAGCAGAAAACAAGGAACAAACAACACCTAGTATTAACAGCCATCTCGGAGCGGACGCGTATCTGCAATTCCGATTATGGGGAACCGGCATGCCCACTATCGGCATAGCAACCAGAACCTTCTTTGAAGACAAACGCTACAAAAAAGCCGAAGATTACAAGAATTATTTGCTCGACCATATTACATACGGAAAAGCATCTGACCAAATAGATAACCCGCCAATAAGCGATGTATGGCTAGGAAGTTTGATCAACCTTAAACTTGCACAAGTATGGACAGAAGGAGTAGGAACAAATGACCGTTTCACGGCTGCCATAAAAAACAGATGGTGGAATAGGCAAGCAGGAGAAATTTTCAACAAGGTGCGAAGTGTAAGCGATGATTATGCGCAAGAAATGGCAAACGCATGGGAGAACTCTGTAGAATTCCGCACTCTAGTAAAACTACATCTAGAGAACAGCGCCTTCGAAACACGCGACCCTGAACTACGTGAAAGCTTGTCTGACACTATGGGCAAACGATGCGGATTCAAATATCTCCCAAGCAACAGCACAATAGTAAAATACGATCTCGCTCTCGTAAAGCAATATACTTTTGAGAAGAAATAGTACTGTCTAATTCTCTGCAGACATAATGTTTTTAAAGCCAATACGTATATTTAGGTAAATTGGGTTTATAGCTTGGGAAATACTGAATAGAAACCTGAAAAAGAGAGATAGCAGTGGACAAAGAGAAATTTGTGGGCATAGTTGCTATTGTTTTCACCTTGTTAGTTCTAGGTTTTACTATATCCGCAGCAGCATATCCAATTCCAGCAACTGAAGAAGGCGTCTTCACAAAAATCTGGAAATGGTTTGCCAGCTTATTCGAACCATCGCAAAAACAAACAGCAATTACTGGAGCGCCTGTTCTTCCCCCAGCGCCAGAAGGTTCAGTCGAGCGGCCTGGCGGGTCAGGACGACGGCGCCGA
>JBGPJV010000105.1:0-3369 GCA_041485605.1 Candidatus Nanoarchaeia archaeon
CAAACCAATTGCACAACAGAAAACATATCTCAACTATCTCTTCCCAGTCTTAATCGTGCTTGTCATCATGTTCACGGCGCTACTGATAACCCCGACCATGATATTATTGGACAAACACAGCCCGGCAAGCTTCAGAACATACATGACGCCAGTCAGAGATTCAAGCTACATCATCGCGAATTTCATAACCGCGTTCATTCTGTTGTTTTTGCAAACCATAATCATACTCGCAATAGCCAGCGTGTTCTTTTCAAGCCAAATAATCTCCCACGTTCCAACGGCAATTTTACTTTTACTTTTCATCAACAGCTTATTCATCCTCATAGGCATGATGATTGGCTACCTCTTCAACAACGAAGAAACAGCAATACTTGCAGCAGTCAGCATTGGAGCCATTTTCCTGTTTATCAGCGACGTCATTATCCCAATTGAAAGCATGCCTGAAGCATTTGCATACATTGCACGCTTCAATCCCTACGTGCTTGCCAGCTCATTACTCAGAAGAGCCCTGCTGTTTGGCTCGTCTCCACTCAGCATGATAAGCGACATTTCCATACTTATTGGTTACATTGTGGCAGCAGCACTGCTTGCCTCAGGCATATACATGGCAATGCGGCGGTATTCATTACAACAGCTCGGCAAGGACCTCGCGCCCGTGTTTGCAAAGTTCAGAAAAAAGTAACAGTCGTCCAAAAGGCTGCCCTTGCCCGCAAGGGCCGGGCAGTCCTTCCTTCTCGAAAGCTATTTAAACCGTCATATAGCACGGTAACATATGAAATTTTACAATACACTGACGAGAAAAAAGGAAGAATTCAAGCCGGTGAACTCCAAATTAGTCAGAATGTACACTTGCGGGCCAACCGTGTACAATTTTGCTCATATTGGAAATTTCAGAACTTACATTTTTGAAGATTTGCTCAGGCGCTGGATTAAGTATCGCGGTTATAACGTCAAACAAGCAATGAATCTTACAGACGTGGATGACAAAACCATCCGTGATTCACAAAAAGAAGGCGTTTCATTGAAAGAATTTACCGAGCGTTATTCCAAAGCATTTTTTGAAGACATCAAAACACTCAATATCGAGCCAGTAGAAGTCTATCCTAAAGCAACTGATTATATTCCAGAAATGGTTTCTATGATTAAGATACTTCTTGACAAAGGAACAGCGTACAAAACGTCAGACGCAATTTACTACTCAATTTCAAAGTTCAAGGACTACGGCCAGCTGGCGCACATTGATGTTACAAACCTTCAGGCAGGCGCATCAGGCAGAGTAACAGCAGACGAATACGACAAAGAAAACGTTGCAGATTTTGCTTTATGGAAGTTCTGGGATGAAAAAGACGGCGATGTCTTCTGGGAAACAGAAATAGGCAAAGGAAGACCAGGATGGCACATAGAATGCAGCGCCATGAGCGCAAAAAATCTCACTGATGCATTTTCAAATAGCACGTTCCATCCAGAAAAATTCGTTACTATTGACATTCATACAGGAGGTGTTGACAACATTTTTCCTCATCATCAGGATGAAATAGCACAAACAGAAGGCTGCATAGGCAAGAAGTTCGCCAACTATTGGATTCACTCAGAACATTTACTTGTTGACGGCAAGAAAATGTCAAAGTCATTAGGAAATTTCTACACACTGCGCGACTTGATTGCAAAAGGATACAATCCTCTCGCAGTCAGGTATCTTTTACTGTCAACACACTACAGGCAAAAGCTCAACTTTACACTGGAAGCAGTTGACGCGGCAACTGTTGCTGTGCAACGGTTGAATGACTTTGTATTAAGGCTGAAAGAAGCGCACGGCAGTAAAAACAACGCAGAAGTACACGATGCCATACAAAAAGCACGCCTGCAGTTTGAAAAATCACTTGATGATGACTTGGAAATGAGTCCAGCTTTAGCCGCAATTTTCGACTTAATGAATATTATCAATAGACATCTTGACTCACATGAACTCAGCAAACAAGACGCAGAGGCAGTCGCCAAATTTATGGAAGACGCCAACAAAATACTGGGCATTTTGACAAAAGAGGAAAAACTATCACCAGAACTACAAAAATTGGTTGATGAGCGTGAAAAAGCCCGCCAAATAAAGAATTGGGCGCGCGCAGACGAACTACGAGACGAGCTCAAGAACAAAGGAATAGCTGTAGAGGACACACCACATGGACAACGCTGGAAAAGAATTCTTTCGTAAAAGATATGAAAAGCTGGGCGGAGAGATTGCAGACCTACAGTTCAAACCGACACTGCGCGTCAACACGTTAAAGATCACGGCAAAAGAACTTATCGAACGGCTAGAAAAAATAGGCGTGACACTGGAACGTATTCCTTTCACCAAAAACGGCTATTCAATCGTACAGTCAAAATTCTCACTTGGAGCCATAACTGAATGCCTGCTCGGCTACTATTATTTACAGGAAGCAGCGTCGCAGCTGCCTGTTGAAGTTTTGGACCCAAAACCAACAGATGTTGTGCTGGATGCGTGTGCAGCGCCAGGCGGAAAGACAACACAGCTGGCAGCACAGATGAGAAACCAGGGAACAATAGTTGCATACGAACTTAAGCCGCACAGAATTCCAAGTTTGCTGATGAATCTGGAGCGCTGCGGAATCAAAAACACGACGGTTTTTGAAGGAAACGCGGTCATGGCGGGGAGATTAGACATACAATTTGACAAAATATTGCTTGACGCACCTTGTGCAGGAAACTACATGACTGAAGCAGGATGGTTTGAAAAAAGGACGATGGAAGGAATACAAACAAGTTGCAATATTCAGAGAAGATTACTACACGATTGTGTTAGCATGCTGAAAATAGGCGGACAGCTGGTATACAGTACCTGTTCACTTGAACCAGAAGAAAATGAGATGAATATTGACTGGGCTCTCAAGAATCTGCCCGTTAAATTAGAGAAAGTCAATCTTTCAATCGGCGAGCCCGGCTTAACAAATGTGTTTGGACAACAATTACACCCGGACATTGCAATGTGCAGGCGCTTCTGGCCGCACAAAACAAACACTGAAGGATTTTTCATCGCAAAACTGGTGAAAATATGAACGCCAAAACAATGAATATACAAGAATTCCTCAAACTTTTTGGCATAAAGAAAGAAACAGGCGCACAAGCAGTAGGCAGATCATACTTCATTGTCAAAGACAAAAACTTTCTCGGCAAGCACCCAATTTATGCAGGCGAATGCATTGCACATATCAGAGGACCGGTGCTCATTCCTTCAATTGACTTCTTACAACAAATCGGCAAAGAAGCACGCAAGCACATTGTCGTGAACGCGAAAGCAGAATGGCTGTTCATCTGCGGCAGAGACATCTTTGCAAAAGGTATTGCGTCACATAA
>JBGPJV010000106.1:0-3367 GCA_041485605.1 Candidatus Nanoarchaeia archaeon
ACGCTTGAAATAATTCTGCAGGCACAGCATGCCTTCCTGATTAGTAAGACCGGCATCAATTTGGCGCTTTTCCTCTCTTGCAAGACGTTTCAGTTCAACATACGCCGCAATCGGGTCAGCCTTGAACTGGCGGTAGAGAATATCCTGAATCTGCACATATCTAGGATTCACCCACCTGGCGCAAACAGGTGAGGCAAGCATACCATATGCGAATTTCTGCGCAACCAAACTCTTGTAAATGGCGGCAAGCTCAGACAGCATTACGGCCTGCGCCTCATCATACTCAAAGTCGCGCTTTTGCACGTACACAATCTTGGTAACAGTTCCCGACTCGGCAAGCATGTCCATCGTCATGGACATCAACCGAGGCTCGTCTTCCAAGCTGGGAAAGAATGAACAGCCCTCGCAATCTACACGAAGAATAATATCTTCGCCTTCACGAATTATATCATACTTCCCACACTCTGCCATTTCCCCTCTTTTACTACTATTTTAGAGTCACGCAAATTTATGATACTCACTACAATTAAATAGTTGAGGGTATATAAACGTTTACCATGCCAGAAGAAGCATACGCAATAACGCCTCCAACACCTGCCAAAACAGGATTTTTTGGGGGACAAAAACAGCAGCCACTGCCAGACATCAGCGGTATGACTGAGCAGATGAATTTAATGGCAGCACGCGTTCGCATCAGCGAAGAACGCTACAGCGAAATCCGCAAAAAACTGCTTCTTATTGAGCAAAATATGCTTTCAAACCAAAAGAAAGCAATGACGGAAGTCAAGCACCTGCAAAATGACGTAACCGAGATGCGCCGCACGATACAAGCAGTAGAAGACAAGATTATCACCATCATTAAAGAACTCAGATTAACGGCCAGAAAAGAAGACGTAGACGTAATGAAACGATACATTGACCTCTGGGACCCGGTCAAATTCGTTACAGCAGAAAAAGTGGAGAAGCTCATTGACGAAAAGCTCGGCAAACACGAAGAGATAGAAAAGCCGAATTACGACAGCCCGTCTTAGGTAAACTATGGTAACTTTTGATAATTTCGGAATAAGAAACAGGTTGGTCCTGCTGGCAGTCCTTGCCGTCTTTATCGCTGGCTGTAGTATGAGGCCCGCGGATTCCGGGTCCATCCCGGCACACGCGGAAATTTGCAAGGCAACCAGTTATCAAGAAATCGCGTCTTTGTTTGACCGATGGAACTTCGCGTTGCAGACCGGTGATCCGCACGAAGTCGTCGCCAACTATGCAGAACTCTCCATATTGCTTCCCACTGTGTCCAACAAGCCGCGCATTACTGCAGCTGAGAAGGAAGATTACTTCCATCACTTCCTAGAAAACCAACCGGTGGGCAAGATCGACTTCAGGATGATTGAAATTGGATGCAACACGGCGGTTGACTCTGGATTATACACGTTCACTTTCCACAAGACGGGCGACCAGGTCAGCGCCCGTTACACATACACCTACAAGTGGGACGGGAAGCAGTGGCTGATAACCAGCCACCATTCTTCGGCAATGCCCGAGAAGAAATAGAAAAGCCGAATTATGACAGTCCTTCTTAATACAAACCTTTAAAAATCACCAATTCTTAAAGCTATAAAAAGAGTTGAACACTATGGCATTAATGGATATTTTCAAGAAAAAACAACCGGAAACACCGTATCCAATGCCCGGCGGAGTAATGCCTGCAGGCATGCAAGCAAATATGCCGCCTATGATGGGCGAACAAATGCCGCCCCCAATGCCTTCTGAAGTTCCAATCGCACAAGTTGTCAGCATGCAAAACCAAGGCCTGTCAAACAACCAGATAATTCAGGGATTACAAAGGCAAGGCTTCCAAGCAACACAAATTTACGATGCGTTAGCCCAGGCAGAAGCACGCAAAAGCATTGAGCCAATGGAAGTGCAGGGAGAAACAGCACCCCAGCGCACCGAAGTAAGGCCGCCAACACACCCAGAATCAGAAGCAATTGTCGAACAAATCATCGAAGAAAAATGGCAAGACCTGCAAAAAGACCTTGGCAAAATAAACGAATGGAAAGACCTGCTCACTTCTCGAATAGACAAACTTGAACAAGGCGTGTTTGACATGAGAACAGACCTTGATGGCCTGCACAAAGCAATTGTTGCACGAATTGGAGAATACGACAAAACATTAATGGATGTCGGAACTGAAATCAAGGCAATGGAAAAAGTATTCCAAAAAGTATTGCCGGAATTAACCGGAAACATTCAAGAGCTTTCTAGAATTACGAAAAACGTCAAGAAGTAACTACTCGGATTTCGTCATATACTTAATTGTAAAGAATGCCACTAACAGAATTAAAGCCATTCCCAAAACTTTCGGGTGGAACAATGTCTGCCAGAACCCATACTCTTTTTCAACCGGAATATGGCCAGAATACGTTGCGTTTTGCGTTAACGAAGAAAAGCCTTTTTCCTCATTAATTACTGCAACAAGCGAGCCAATGCCGATAATAAGCATAATCGCCATAACCCAAGTTCCTACGCCAAACTCGCCTTCCGTGACGAACTTTGTAATCGCGGCCTGGTCATACCCAAACAGCATGAACGCAAGAATAAACAAAACCAGGAAGATTACGAACAAGACAAACCACGGCGCCATCAAATTAATGGTTTTAATTGCGATTGGAGATAATAACGTCATGAACGCGGCAATAATCGCAATCAACGCTGCCCAGGTCTTTTTGTCCTTAAACATAGCAGTCATTGACAATACCGCATAAACAAGAACTATCGTTAGCAAGAACGGGAAAATGCCGCTGAACTGCTTCAGCGCCGTTATGTCAAGTGGTGTTGCCATTATGGTGGATGTTTCTCCAGCATCCAGCTTCTTAATGTTTTTGGTAAGTCTTCTCCAGGCTTTGGCTCAGGCTTCATAACCCAATAGACAACCAAGCCCATAATTAATAATACGAACAATAACGCCTGAATTGTAGGATCTGCCAGCCAGTAAAATCCTGATGGGAAAAATGTAGGGAAAATATTTAGGGCAAACAGAAATACTAACAAGCCAACTCCAATTGCCGCAATCAACAACTGCAACGCACTCTTTTCACTTGCACCGGCAAAGCCGAGAAGCATCATAATGACAAACACTGCAGCAAGAACAACCACGGTACTTGGCAGGAAGCTGCTGATTAAAGTTACTGGATCCATGTCAGGCGGGTATATGCCCGCAGCATGTGGAATGGTTACCATCAATGCAATGGCAAGACCAATCAACGCATTAATCTTGCGATCGCCAAGCATTATATCTTTTCCAGCATTTGGATGGCCCGCCGGATATTTCTCCGGATTTCCCTGCGCATCCTTTTTCTTTACCTGGAAC
>JBGPJV010000107.1:0-3355 GCA_041485605.1 Candidatus Nanoarchaeia archaeon
CTATTTTGAACGAGCTTGTTGATTCTGCCGAGAAAGGAGTGCTGCAAGACAAAGTCTACGCGGTTTACATCTCACCATTGAAAGCACTTTCAAATGATATCAGTAAAAACTTGAAAGAACCGCTTGAACAGATTGAGGCAATTGCCGGCAAAAGCTTGGGAATCAGGGTTGGTGTTAGAACAGGCGATACAACCGCTTCTGATAAAAGCAAGATGCTCAAAAAACCGCCGCACATCCTGATTACAACACCAGAAAGCCTGTGCATCATGCTCACATCAATGAAATTCAGAGAACACCTGAAAGGCGTTGAATGGTGCATTGTAGACGAAATTCACGCACTTGCCGAAAATAAACGAGGCGTTGATTTGTCATTAGGACTTGAACGACTGCAACACTTGTCCGGACACATGTGCAGAGTAGGTCTTTCTGCAACAGTTGCGCCAATAGACCAAATCGCGAACTATCTTGTAGGAAATGGAAGAGCGTGCAAAATAATTGAAATCCAATTCCTGAAGAATTTAGACTTGAAAGTGCTTTCTCCAGTTGACAATTTGATTGACACGCCCCACGGAATTGCACACCATGCAATGTACACACTCATCGACGATTTGATCCAACAGCACAAGACAACACTCGTGTTTACCAATACGCGCGCCGCAACTGAACGCGTTGTAGACCATTTGAAAACACGCTTTCCAAAGAAATATATCGGCAACATAGGAGCTCACCACGGCAGCATGAGCAAACGAATGCGCCTTGAAATCGAGGATAAATTACGAAAAGGAGAATTAAAAGCAGTTGTCTGCTCAACATCACTCGAGCTCGGAATTGACATTGGCTACATCGACTTAGTTATTTGTTTAGGCTCGCCAAAATCAGTCGCGCGCTTTTTACAAAGAGCTGGAAGAAGCGGCCATAAACTTCACGAGACAGTTAAGGCGCGCATTATAGTCATGGACAGAGATGACCTTGTTGAGTGCGCGGTGCTGTTAAAGAGCGGCATTGAGAAAAAAATAGACAAAGTACACATTCCTTCAAACGCATTAGACGTTCTAGCGCAGCAATTATTGGGAATGGCACTGGAAGAAGTCTGGGAAGAAAAAGAACTCTACAAAGTCGTCAAACAAAGCTACTGCTACAAAGATTTGAAACTAAACGATTTTAACCAAATTCTCAGTTATCTCGCAGGAGAGTTTGTAGAACTTGAAGACAGACATGTTTACGCAAAAATCTGGAGACAAGAAGGCAAAATAGGAAAGAGAGGAAAGATGACTAGAGTCATCTACATGATGAACATCGGCACGATTCCAGATGAATCGTTCATCACTGTAAAAATCGGCGCGGAAACTGTCGGCATGCTGGACGAAGGCTTTGTTGAGCGAATGAAGCCAGGAGACGTATTTGTACTCGGCGGAGAAACGTACATGTTCAAGTTCACCAGAGGAATGGTGGCGCAAGTTTCAGCTTCGGTTAACAAGCCGCCAACAGTGCCCCGCTGGGCATCAGAAATGCTGCCATTAAGCTTTGATTTAGCAAACGAAATCGGGCGATTCAGAAGGCTGATGATGGAAAAGCTCACTGCTGGTGAAAATAAAGCAACGATTATCAAATTCATCAATGAACATTTGTATGTCGATGACAAAGCGGCAAACGCCATTTACGAATATTTCAAAGAACAATACGATTACTGCAAGAAAATACCAAGCGACAAGACAATTCTTGTCGAATATTATGTCGATGAGCGCGACCAAAAAATAATATTCCATTCACTGTTTGGAAGAAGGGTCAATGATTGTTTAAGCAAAGCAGTCGCGTTCGCACTTTCAAGAACAGAACACAAAGACGTTGAATTAGGAATAAATGACAACGGCTTTTACATAAATGGAACCAAAAAACTGAATCCTGTCAAGGCGATGAAATTACTGAAGGCTGACAAGCTTGGCATGGTGATGGGCACGGCCATAGAGAAAAGTGAAGTGTTCAAAAGACGCTTCAGGCACTGCGCGACACGTTCTTTGATGATATTGCGAAATTATATGGGCAGGCAGAAAAGAGTCGGCAGGCAGCAAGTCAGCTCAATGATATTAATGAGCGCGCTAAAACAGCTTGATCCTGACTTTTCAATACTTAGAGAGGCGAAACGTGAATGCCTGGAAGACGTAATGGACATAGAAAACGCAACGAAAGTACTGCAGGGCATTGAAGACGGCACGATAAAGCTTGTTGAAATAGAAACAAAGATCCCATCGCCATTCGCTTTGAACTTGGCTCTAATGGGATATATGGACGTCTTGCGCATAGAAGACAAATATGAATTCCTGCGCAGGATGCACGAACAGATTCTTGCAAAAATCTCCGGCAAAGAAGCGAAAGCAGTCAGCGGCAGCTCATTTGTAGAAAAATCCCGCGGAGAACGCAATGAATTCAAGGAGATGTTAAAACGCGAAGCATGGAATTTGAAAAAAGTTCCGAAATTCGCCAAAGCAGAGCTTGTGCGCGTCATAGATGGAGAAAGAAGCAACATTGACCCCAGATTTATCGAAGGCATCAATACTTACCGCGCTGAAATAGAAGCAAACTGGCCGGATGAACTCAAAAAGTTTTTGTTTACAGTTTTGAATGACTTGAGAACAGGAGATTTCTCCTACCAAGATTTCTGGAATGAAGAAAGCGCGAAAGAAGAAGAAAACGTGGAGTTAGAGAAGCAGAAATTGTTTGAACAGTTTAATGAAGCGGCCAAAAGGGCAAAATTAGACCCTCAAATACGATACGATGTCTATAAGATGATTGCAGGCGATAAAGAAGGTTTTAGAGATGACACTCTGAAATGGCTGAAACAACTCTTTGGCAAGGCAGTATCATCAATGTGGAAAGACGAAATTGCCAAGTTTTTACAGAAAAAGTTCAAAGAATTAGCTTAAGTGCAATCCTTTGTATAAGAAATCCTTGAACTTATCATAATCAACGCTTGTAACCCACTCGTGCTTGTCATACGGAGCAAGAGTTGTGTGGCCAAACGCGTCAATTTTCGCTTCACAGGACTTTGTTTTTACTGACTCAGGATTAGTCATAGCGAAAATCGCGTACGCGTCGTGCACCGCGAACAGTTTAGGGTCAAACTTGTCCAGTTCCTGCTTCAAGTCATTCAACTCAGGATATCTATGACTGAGCGCATTCAGGTGGAAAACCTGGTCCTTCAGATCGCTCAAACTCTGCGCGGGCTTGCACAACCTGTCCTTTGTGCAAAAATACGCCTCGACCTCCATTTTTGTCGCCCTGCCCAATTCCGACACTATCCTGTTGTCCAGTTTCTTGCCGATTTCAACCATTGGGACCCTCATTTTGTAAAGCTTCC
>JBGPJV010000108.1:0-3277 GCA_041485605.1 Candidatus Nanoarchaeia archaeon
CCCTGCAATAAGAATAATCAACGCCCAGAACAAACGCCACGTGATAAGGTTAGCTCCAATTGCAATTAACAGCAGAACGCACACGATGACGCCTGCGAGACCTAATGCTTTCTTTAAAGTCCACTTCATTTCGCCTTATTCACCGCGGCAATCGCGACTTCAATCTGTTTTGCATCTGGTTTTCTGGTGGTGAGTTTTTGCGTCCAAATGCCCGGATAGGTGAGCCATTTCAGCCAGCTGTAACGCGCGCTGAATTTCAGAAGTTCATACGAAATGCCTGCAATGACTGGAATGAGAATTACTCGCACTGGCAGATTGATGTACCAGTGAGATGTTCTGATTAATGAGAATACCACAATGCTGACCGCTACTACAAAAATCAACAAGCTCGTGCCGCAACGCGGGTGCTCTGGGGGAAACTTCTTGACGTTATTGACTTTCAATGGCAGATTGTGCTCATAGCAATGCACTGCCATATGCTCAGCGCCGTGATACTGGAACATTCTTCTGACATCGGACATGAACCCGATGGCTATCAAGTAGATGAGAAAGACGAGCAGACGGATAAGACCGTCAACAAGGCCAAACGTGACTGTGTGCGGGTCGTAAAAGAACTTTGCAGCATAGTACGGCAAAAGTACGAATAAACCAATTGTGAAAAGTATTGCAAGACCAAAAGTAATTATCCACTCTGTAGGACCAAGCTCTTCCTCTTCGCCCTGCTGGTTTGCGCTCCAGGTTAGAGCTTCAATGCCAACAACCATCATCTCTCCCAAGTGGATAATGCCGCGTATGAATGGAAGATTGAGAAGCCGATGCCTTTGAGTTGCTGAAATGAACTTTTCTCTTTTCGTCTTAATTTTCTTGTTCGGCAAGCGGACAGCTATCGAAATATTATCAGGCGCCTTAATCATAACACCTTCAACAATAGCTTGTCCTCCCAATGGCTTCATATTTCCACACTGCTCCCTGGCTCTAAAATCTTGACTGGAACATTCGTAAGCTCCCTGAATAAATCAGCATCATCTCTAGTGCCCACAACGCCGCCCCAATGAATTGGAATGGCTAATTTTGGCTCGATCAATGACGCGTTCTTAGCGGCTTCCCTGGGAGCGGCCGTATATGTTCCTCCGACTGCAATTAATAACGCATCTGGACGCATGGCTGCGAGGTTTGGCAGGTAATCAGAATCAGCCATGAAATATACCGTCTTGTTTTCAGCAAGAACAGTAAAGCCCAAAGCATTTTCGGTTTCCCTATGGCGGGCAAAGTCAACGTGAGGATTTGCCACGGGCATACCAACAATTTCGACGCCGTCAAACTTCCTGCTCTCGCCAATGCTGAGAATGCTGCACGGATAGATTTCCCTGGCAACATCCAACGGCCCAAGAATGTGCGTGTTGTCGTTTGACGCTTTCCTTACTTTTTCAATACTGCAATGATCAAAATGAAAACGAGAGATTAGAATTACAGTACCTGGAGTGTACCACTCATTAGAGCCAGCGTAAGGGTCAATATAGATTACTTGGCTGCCTGTTTCAAGTTTGACAGAAGAGTGACCGAACCACGTCAGACGCATAGGTGAAAGAGAGTTGGAGCGTATTTAAATCTTACTTATAAGTATGCAATACCCACCATTCAATCACCCACTTAAGAATTCCCGGGAATATTCCTGTGATAACCCAACCGTTTGGCAAAGTCATAATGCCAGTCCAGTCGCCCAAGCTGATAACCAACGGAGCGCTTCTTGGCTTGTGCGCGATTAAAGATTGGCTGTTTTGTAAACGGTCAAGATTCTTTACTATTAGATGAGCATGGCGTTCTGCGTTCTGCGCTGTTTTTTCTTCCTGCACGCTGTTGATGTCCCCGCCAACAAAAATGTTATTGTAGCCTTCAAGCTGCAAATATTGGTTGACTTTGAGCGCTTTTCTTTCCGTTAAAATAGAATCAGGAAAGCCCTGCATAAACCACGGATTGCACTTAATGCCGGCACACCAGAGCGCTGATTCAGAATCAATCTTCCTGCCCTTGTCTGTTATGAAAGTATTTCCTTTGTGGTCAATAACTCTTTCCCCGAAAATAACTTGCGCACCATGCTTTTCAAGAAATTTCAGCGCGTACTTCGAGGCCTTTAGAGGATTACGCTCGAGCAAACGATCAGGAGAATGTACAATAATTAATCGCTTGCCTTTTGTTTTTGTAATTAATTCTCCTGCGATTTCCGTGCCAATCAATCCGCCGCCAATAATTAGAATATGCTCCTGTGAAATAATTTTTGCGCCCATCTGGGCAGCCTCAATCCCGGACTTCAATATGTGAACATTTTCCTTGTTCTCGAGAAAAATAGGATAATCAATACCGGATGAGATAATGAGATAGTCAAAGGTTATTTTTTCATTATCAACTTCAACAAATTCAGATGTAACCTGCTTAAGTTTACCTGTGACAACTTTTGTGTTCTTCAGAAAATGCTTGAATGGAATAGTAATTTTCTTGAAATAACCGCTGTTGAATATGACCTTGTGAATGCTTGGCGTGTATTCAAAATAGCCCTTTTTGTCAATAAGAACAACTTCTGTGTCTTTTCTCTTGTCCAAGAGCTTTGCAGCTAATGCGCCGCAAAATCCTCCGCCAAGAATTACTACCTTCATAAACAAAGATGAACTATGCCTGTTTAAAAATTTAGTGAATATTTATATTATGGCAGCATTTTGTTTTATTAATGAAGAAAAACGGGCCATGGACTATTGTTGACAGCAAACAAGTATACAAAAACCCATGGTTAGAAGTTGCCGAGGACAAAGTAATACGGCCTGACGGCAAGCCAGGCGTTCATGCAGTTATAACGACAACACCTGGCGCGTCTGTTCTGCCACTTGATGACAAAGGATATGTGTATCTGGCTGAAGAATTCAGATATGCAACCGGAAAAATAAGCATTGAGACGCCTGGCGGCGGCTCTGATATTAACGAAGATATTCTTGAAGCGGCAAAAAGAGAGCTTCGCGAAGAAATGGGCATAGAAGCAAAAAAATGGACGCCACTTGGGTTTGTAGACCCCAATACTTCCATCATGGACAGCCGAGCACATCTTTTTTTAGCGCAAGAACTTACATTTGTGAAGCCGGAAAATGAGGGCACAGAAGTAATCAAAATGATCAAGGTGAAATTTGAAGAAGCAGTAAAAATGGCGCTCGAGAGCAAAATAACCCTAGCAGAAAGCGTTGCGTGCATTCTAAGAGCAAAAGAATATTTAAGAAAAAAAGAAATAAAATAA
>JBGPJV010000109.1:0-3260 GCA_041485605.1 Candidatus Nanoarchaeia archaeon
CGGTCAGTGTTTTTGTTGCGCCGGTTGGTGCTGAAACAATGATGTTGTTGCGGGAGTGTATCTCAAGAACTCCGTACAATTGCGGTAAAGAGTAGTCTGGGAAGCGTGAATAGAACCATTTTTTGATGGTTGGGTTGAGTATTACATCTACTTCTGCCTTTGTGTTGGGCTTTTCTTTCCACGTCAATAATTTATTGTTTTCCATATTGAAAATAAATAATAGCCGTTGTCCTACACAATTCACCTTACTGGCGCTATAAAAATCTTACGAGAAGTTGTCCAGTGCTACTCTGCAGTTTCCTTGTAAAGCGCGCGGCTTGGCAGTTGTAATCGTTCCTGCAGCGCAACAGGCGCAATCTGGTTTAATGCGCGTTCCCTGATTTGCCGGTACAAGTCGCCGCGTATGTCGTAATTATTTCTCTTGAAATAATCAATGCAAATTATTCTTTCTTGTTCAGAAAGTAATGACTGCAATGGCAAAACCGGGTTCTTTGCGTTTTTCCGCGCCAGTTTATGAAGCGTGCCGATTCCGCGCATTTTGATTCTTATCGTGCCTGCTTCTTCATCGCACAATTCAGCTCTGCCGCCTTCGTACATCATGACAAGATATGGACGTTTCGCAGCGCGCGTATCGCGTACTTCTGAAGGCAAAACTTCTTTTGGAATGACCATAAGCCTGCCTTCAAGCGCTATTTTTGGTGCGATAACAGTATATTGATATTTCACTATGTGGCTAGATTTATTTGTCTGAAGGCTCGCCCATAAATCTGCCATTCGCTCCGCATACATTTTTTTGTAGGAAATAGTGATTGCCTGCAGGCTAATCCGCGGCCCGCGTTCAGAGGAAGGTTTTGTTTGTTCAGCAATGCGGTCTAATTCAATTTGATACGTGCTAAAGTCTGCTATGCGCTGTGCAGCCGCAACGAGCTGTTCAGCAATTGCCTGCTCAAATCTTTTTTCAAGAGTTATTCCGCGGCCAATAACCCTGCACACCAAATTGTACTTATCATCTATTGTTTTAGCTATCCATTGTCTTGGTTTTCCTTGGTTGTGTAAAGCAAGAACTATGCCTTCTTTTAACTCGGCAATCCGCTGTTTCTCCTGCCTTTTGCTGCCAATATTCCCCATATCGGTCTGTCGTCGAGGCAGTGTTTAAAAAAGTTGTGCAATTATGTCAAAAGCTTTAAAAATAGGACTTTTATCGTCAATAGTAGTGGGTGCAGATGGGACTTAAAGAATTGGTTGCGGCGTCGTTGATTGCGGTTTCTACGTACAATACACACTATCAAGACAAGCCAAAAGAGAAACCAGTCGTGCAGGAAGAGGATCTTGAGAAAGTTCTTGAAGAGGCCGATAAGCTCTACGCGCGGAATAATCCTGAAAAAAAGGATGCACCCAGCGACCACGAGTCTGCGGCGAAACTGTATGAAAAAGTTCTCAGGGGCGGATTTGACGGTGACGTAGCAACAAAAATGGTTGACTGCTGCATGCACGTTTCTTCGGAGAAGTTCAATGCGGCTCAGAGATTATGGGAGTTTGAAATGCATCTTCCGAGCGAGCGGAAGGCATTGGCAGAAAAATACAATATCAAGAATCTCCAGCAGGCGCGCGAACTTGCAAAACCGTTATACAAAAGCGCCGAAGTGCACCTTGAAAAAGTAGCCAAATTGCAGCCGCGAAGGGCCGAGGTTTGGCACTTTTTGACCATCGCATATGTGCGGAATGACGCAATAGACAAAGGGTTGGATGCCGCAAAGCTATATACGCGGCTAAAGCCCGAGGACAGTAGCGGGTATCATCTGCTGCTCGGCATTTACATGGAAAAAGGTACGCCGGGAGACATTCTTGATGATATTAAGCAAATAGATTACGTTGAAGACGATGTCAAAATAGCAAAGATGACAGAGGGCGTGAACAAAGTATACGATGATTTGAGAACAAGAAAAGTAATTCTCCAGTTGAAAATAGACAAAATTGATGATAGGAAAAAGGCCGCGCAATTGTTTTACCTGACGTCAAAGACGAAATGGGCCCAGGAAATGAAAAAGGAAAAGATAGCCGAGCGTGATTTTCTGAATCCAATACAGGATTGCTACCGCGCGGGCAGCTTGGATGTGCTCGCTGCAGAAACCGATGAGCAGCGCGAGGCGGCGCTCAAGCGGTTTGAAGACGCGTTTTCAAACATTAACAAAGGGCTTGACAACGGGTTGTCAACTCTGGACAAGGCATATTTCCAGACACTATTCCGTGTAAAAAGCGTGGCTATTGACGGCCAGGAAAAGGTATTTGAATTACTTAGAGAGCGTTATAACAAGAAGTGAGTGAAGATGAACAAACTAGAATTCATTGATGACATCATAAAGAAGCACGGAAGCCCTCTTCAATATGTTGATGACAATCCGGACTACGATGTTCCTATTGGACTGCCAAATATTAATCTTGAGCTCAGAACAGAAAGAACTGTTGAGCTGTACGTGCTGATTGACGTTAACACGAGTGAAGACGTCATTAAGGATGTTAATGAGGCGTACAGCGCGCTGCGCCATGCCGCGACGAAAGTGTCCGAAAAAGGCGGGCGGGCTATCCGTCAATGGATTGAGTTGTATAATGCTAGCGAAGAGCAGCTGGATAAGTACTCGCCTCTAATTGTTAGATTGTTAGAGAAAAAAATATTAGAATCCCCGCAATTGCAGCAGTCAGTAGATACACCGCTTTATTCCAAAGCAAAACAGCTCTACCGTCAAATGGATAAACCGGTATTAAATTGAAGATTCCTAGGAACGCGTTTATTTGAAATCCGTATTTTGCGGTTGCAGCAAGTAAAGGAAGAGCGACAATTCTTGTCATTCCAAAAAACAGCAGCGCTAAAATTATATTCATCATCGGCCCTGCCAATGCAATCTTGCCATGCTGGTTTCTATTTGCGCCGTGGATGAGCACTCCTCCTGGCGCCAGTAAAACAAATCCAAAGAAGCTCAGCGCCAACCCAATTAGCAGCGCTTTAGTGTCTGCTCTAAATTCTGCCCAGCACTTATATCGTTGCGCTACATATTTGTGCGCAAGTTCGTGCAATAGAAACCCAATTCCTCCTGTAACAAGCGCGATAGGCAAAGCAACAATCAAGGTTTTGTTTAACCCAGTCATTGCTATGGCAAATACTAAAGAAACTCCTATCCATGCTTTCAGTAGTTCGTGTATTTCTATGCGAGAGAATCTCATTAGCAGTTTTGTGATGCTGCCCAGGCGCTTTTCAAAGCATC
>JBGPJV010000110.1:0-3206 GCA_041485605.1 Candidatus Nanoarchaeia archaeon
AAGCCGACAAAGAAGTTCAGGAACCTCTGGGATACCCTCGATGCAAATCTGCATGTGGCCCGAGATTTCCTCGATACGCTCTCTTCGGATCAAGCACTCTGGAGGCAATGGCAAGTTGCGTCAGAACCTGAAAAAAAGATCATTCTGAAGAAGCTCGCGCAAAACGACAAAGATATGAAAGATTCGTTGCAAATACTCAGCGGCGTGAAAAAGATAATAATGACTGAAGAGTTCATGCGTACATTACCGATGAAAATTGATGCAGCCGTGACCACCGCGATAACGGCACTCTTTTTGGGAAGCACGAGTTCCGAACCTGACATTCAAGGATTCGTTGGTTTAATTGCTGCAGCGCTTATGGGAGTCACGTGGGCCTTTTACAAGATGTCCCTGTTGAAGTCTGACTGGTAAGCCCGCAAGCTCCCACCGGAAAACAGGGCAAGAACCTCTGCTTATCGAACAGTCCGATTAACAGCTTATTCTTTACTTTTCTCTATAGAACCAGTCTTTGTTATCTCTATATGGCCTTTTTTTGCCTTCAAAACTACTTCGTCGTCTTCTTTTATTTTTGACGCCATGGTGACGACCTCTGGCAGTAATATCCTGTTGCCTCTGAAATCTACTGGGCCGTGAATTTCTTGTTCAGTCGCAATTTCACGCAAAATAGCTTCCTTGCCGCCCTCTCTAAAGGCTTTTGTTTGTTTATGTAAAAAGTCTGCAATGATTGAAGCAACGTCAATCTTAGTTACTTTAGTAATGCCTTGCAGGCCTGGTGATAAATTAACTTCAAGCACTAGAGGGCCTTTAGGAGAAGGAAGAATGTCTACCGCGCAGATGTCGCATCCTGTTGCTCGTGCTGCTGCAATGGCTACTTTTGTGGTTTTCACGTCTAGTTCAACTTTTTCTCCGTGTCCGCCTGAGTGTATGTTGGCTCTTTTTTCTCCTTTTGCGGCAACGCGCCGCATTGCAGCTGCTATTTTATCTCCAACAACAATTACGCGGTAATCTCTGCCGTCTGTTTCAATGTATTCTTGGATAAGGAATGGTTGTTTAAGCAACGCAAGCGCATCAATCATTGAGCTTGCACTTTCAACTGAGTCAGCCAACATGACGCCTTTGCCGTGCGTGCCTGCCGGCAATTTCATTACAACAGGGAATGTTGCTTTTTTGATGATTTTTTTGCCTGCGTCTGCAGTAGATGCTAAGTACGTGGTTGGTTGTGGAATATCGTTTTCCTGGAATTTTAGGTGCGTAAGAACCTTGTCATGGCCGATGGTGTAGCTTGCTGCTTTCAAAGGCATGTAAGTATTTTTTTGTAAAAGTGTTGTTACTGCGCGCAAAAGTGTAGCGTATCGGAAGCTTCCTTTGGCATACACGCAGTCATATGCTGGCAGGGGTTTTCCTTGGTAGAGTACTTGTCCTTTTTTACCGCCCAAGGAAACTTCTATTTCTTGAATGTCAATATGGTCAACTGTATCGAAATGTTTCTTCAAAGCATCTATTGTCCAGCGTGAAGAAATGCTTCCCAGTGAGATTAATGCTGCTTTCATGGTTTGCTCGTGTCGAAAATTCGCATAAAGTCATATAAATTGTTCGAATTTCCGAGCACACTCAAGAACGGTGGCAATTTAATCATTAATCCACCGTTCTTGATGGGTCTATGAGGAATCCCTTCTTTAAAATGTTTTGACCGATAAGCACTTTGTATTTCATGTGCTCTCTTTCTGCAATATTGAACTCGGCGTGCATTAATTCTCCTGCTATCATAATATCTGCAGTCAGAAGTGGCCTGTATCGTATTCCGTGTACGCTTTTGACGCGCGCATGTCCTAGTGATGGTCCTAAATCAAGTTCTTCGGCCAGTTCTTTGTCTATGCTGCTCTTGGTTGCACCGGTGTCTATGCGTGCAATGACCTCTTTTTTTCCTTTTTTGCCGAACAGCACCACTCTTGCTGTCAGCCCAACGATTATTTTGTGTGTCATATTACTGCTGTTTCATGAAGGGGAAGAATAATACGTCTCTGATGCTTGGATTGTTTGTCAAGAGCATTATCATTCTGTCTATGCCCATTCCAAGTCCGCCTGTTGGCGGCATTCCGTATTCTATTGCTTGTATGAAGTCTTCGTCCATTGGGTGCGCTTCTTCTTCTCCGCCGCTTAACTGTTTTGCCTGGCCTTCGAGGAGTTCTCTCTGTCTGACAGGGTCGTTTAATTCTGAGTACGCGTTGGCTATTTCCATTCCCGCGATAAACGGCTCGAATCTTTCAATGAAGTGTTCTTTCATATGAGGCTCTCTGCAGGATTTGCACAATGGAGTGCTTTCTACTGGATGGTGTGTGATGAATGTTGGCTGTACCAGCTTATCTTCCACCAGTTCTTCAAACAATGCCTGCATTAATTGTCCTTTCGAGTAATGCTTCTCAACATCCAATTTGTGCTGTTGGCAGAGTTTGTGCATGTCTTCGTGTGTTATCTTGTCCGCGTCTATTCCCGCGTATTTTTTTAGCGCTTCTGCCATCGTGTACGACTGCCATGGTTTCTTCACATCGATAATTTGTCCTTGATATTCAAATTTGGTGCTGCCGTGCAAAGATTTTGCGCACGCGACGTACAGGTCTTCAACCATTTCTTTCATTGTGTTAAAGTCAGCGTATGATTGGTATAACTCAAAGCCCGTAAACTCAGGATTGTGGGTTCTGTCGATGTCTTCGTTTCTGAAGTTTTTGGCGAACTCGTATACTTTTTCAAATCCGCCTACAACTAACCTCTTCAAGTATAACTCAGGCGAGATTCTCAAGAAAACGTCCATCTTTAACGTATTCATATGCGATTTGAACGGCTTTGCTGCCGCCCCGCCGTAAATCGGCTGTAGTATTGGAGTATCAACTTCAAGGAATCCTTTCGCGTTTAGCGCGTTTCGCATTGTGTCAATTATTTTTTGTCTTTTTACAAATGTTTCCCTGACTTGCGGGCTTACTATAAGGTCAACGTATCTTTTTCTGTATCTTTGCTCAATGTCAGTCAAGCCGTGCCATTTCTCGGGCAATGGTCGCAATGCTTTGCAGAGAATCTCGAAATTGTTTGCCCAGACTGTAATCTCGCCAGTCTTTGTCTTGAAAATCGTTCCTTCAACGCCTAGCCAGTCTCCCAAGTCGGTTAGTTTCAATTGTTCGTAAATCTTTGGAATGTCGTCAAATTTGAAATAA
>JBGPJV010000111.1:0-3201 GCA_041485605.1 Candidatus Nanoarchaeia archaeon
AAAACAAAAGAACAAATGATTGCGTTCAGGGTAAATCCAGAAACATTTGAGCCGCTTAAAACAGAATTACTCGGCGAACAATTCAAGTTTGTCGGGCGCGCTAAAAAGAACACGTTCTTTGACAGAATAGAGTTCATTGCAAACCAAGTATACAAGGCAAACCCGCAGGAAGAACTTGCACGAGTAAGCCAGCAGTAATTTATAGTACTCTCTTTTCTTTTTATCAAAACAGGTGAAGACAATGATGGGAAGAACACATATGGCTATCGGACTTCTTACCGGGTTAGTTCTCTATGCATTGCTGCACCAGCAATGGTATATTTTCATCCCGCTGGTTGTTTTAGGAAGCTTACTGCCGGATGTTGACCACCAGAACAGCAAAATTAACAGAATGTTTCCTTTAACACGCTGGATTCCAAATTTTTTTGCGCACCGAGGATTTTTTCACAGCGTGTTTCCTGCCATCATAATATACGCAGGATTTTACTTTGCAAAACTTGACTTTATTGGACTGCCATTAGCAATTGGATACTTATCGCATCTTGCGTCAGACTGCGCAACACGCCTCGGCTGCAATTTACTGCATCCAGTCAGCACTTTCAGAATACAAGGACCGGTTACAACTGATGGCCTGATGGAACTGCTGACATTAGGCGGCGTTATCATGCTGGATGCGCTTCTTGTCATAAAACACGTGCTCTAAAAACGAAAATCATATATACTGGGCTATCTAGATTTAGTGTATGGAACAGCCGACTTTGGAAGATGCTAAAGAACATAAGGATATTGCTGAGCTTTATAATGAACTTAAAGGACGTAGTTACGCATATTGCGCATTTTATGCGGTTACAGGTATTGCTGGTGCCGGCCTTATTTATCAGCAAGTTCATACACAGTATGAATCACTCCTTGAAAAAGCTGTCACGTATGGATTAAGAGTCGCAGGTGCAGTATTATTGGTTAACGGACTTGTTGGTCTTGTCAGAAACGTTAGAAGCTCAGTTCGATGTGATCGCAAAATCAACAACCATCTCACCTGCGCAGAGAACTATTCAAAGAAACAAGAACAAAAGTAATACTTTTTCTTAACATGCCCACTGGACACTGGACAACCTCCTTCTTGAGCTATTTAAACCCGGCTTGTTCTTAGAGTAATCATTGCGAGCACCTCGCCCTACGGGGTCGAAATCTCGCCGAACGAAGTTCGGCGGGAACTTGACAACCGCGTTGTCAAGTCAAAACGCGACAAGCAAGAGGTAAAAAAATGGAACAAGAAAAAAACCAACCGGAAAAAAAGTTCAGCACGGGCGCAATCAGCGCAACCGTCTGGAAAAACGTTAGAGCAGGCAAGGACGGCAAGGTCTTCGAAACCAGAACTGTAAACCTGCAGCGCAGATACACCGATAAAACAGGCCAATGGCAAAGTACGAACACCTTGCGCCTCAACGACCTGCCGAAAGCAGCACTTGTGCTCGAAGAAGCGTACAAGTACCTAGTGCTGAACGGCCATACTGATGAACAACCAAAAACAGAGGTGAGCGTTTGAAGAAAAAGAAAGAAGAAACATCCCCACAACCACCCCAGCAGCAACCCTGCTGCGGGTAATTTTTTTATTTTTATACTCACGGAAAATTTCCAACTAACCAATCAATAAAACTAAAAAGGTGATACACATGGTAAACAAAAGGACAATTGAATATGATGAAGAAACAATTGCGCGCGTAGAAACGTCGGAAGGCATTTTAGAGGTTTCAAAGAAAATGGATGACGGACCAGCCAAAAAAAAGATTTCAAGCGTTGAAGATCTCCCAGGCGTAGGACCAGCATCAATAGAAAAAATGGCAGCAGCAGGATTCCACGACCTCATGAGCATAGCGGTAGCAACACCCGGCGAAATAGTCGGCGCGACAGAAATGTCAGAAGCAACCGCCAAGAAAATCATCGCAATAGCGCGCGCAAACCTCGAGATGGAATTCACCTCAGGTGAAGAAATAATGAAAAAGCGCGAGAAGATGATAAAAATCACCACCGGCAGCTCTGAACTCGACAAACTCATGGGCGGCGGATTTGAAACAGGAGCAATAACTGAAGCTTACGGCCAATACGGCTCTGGAAAATCACAAATAGCGCACGCGATCGCGGTCAGAGTCCAATTGCCTCCAGAAAAAGGCGGCGCAGCTGGCGTTTGCGTTTACATTGACACCGAAGGCACATTCAGACCAGAAAGAATAGTAAAAATAGCGGAAGATTGCGGCCTTGACCCGACAGAAGCACTTAAAGGGGTTAAAGTCGCGCGCGCGTACAACTCAGACCACCAAATGCTGCTCGCAGAAAAGATAGATGATCTTGTCAAGCAAGGCGTCAATGTCAAGCTGGTTATTGTAGACAGCCTGACCGCGCATTTCAGGGCGGAATACATTGGCAGAGGAACGCTGGCAGACAGACAACAAAGAATCAACAAGCACATGCACGCACTTATGAAGGTCGCGGACAAGCACAACATCGCAATCTATGTGACCAACCAAGTAATGTCAAAACCAGACCAGTTCTTCGGCGACCCAACAGAAGCAATTGGAGGCCATATTGTCGCGCACAATAGCACATACAGACTGTATTTGCGCCGTGGCAAGAAAGGAACACGAGTAGCCAAAATGGTTGACTCACCATGCATGCCAGAAGGCGAAGCAATCTTCCAACTTACCGAAGCAGGAGTAAAGGATGCATAAGCCCTGTGTGATATGCGGCCAAAACGGTGGAGAAACACCCAGCGGCAGACTGGCACAACTCGTGCAAGCAGACGCACTCTGCAAGAGCTGCATCAGTTTTATGCACACCCAGCTCTGCAGCTGACTTTTATTTATTTTTGAATGTTTTCGTAAAGAACAGCAATGTTCATAATACTTCCAGTGCCTTCATACCCGGCGACAACAGGAGCGTCTTTGGTAACTCGCAAGCCTTTTCCGGTACCAGTTTCATATTTTTCACCAGCCAACACCTTTCCAACAAGTTCGTTATAATTAAACCCTTTACCCTGATCAATAATCTCCACAACTTCACCAAGAGTGCCCTTGTATACACGTATGATAACATCAAGATCACGTGAAGCCTTATTCCCACGCAAAAAGGCATTTTCAATCGCCAATGAAACAGATTCCCAAACCGCAAAATGCTTGCGCGGCGAAATACTTAGTATTTCCATCA
>JBGPJV010000112.1:0-3104 GCA_041485605.1 Candidatus Nanoarchaeia archaeon
AGTAATTACATACCTTTTTATTTGTCTTCTAGATAAACTGCTCCAGAAAAAGGAGGTTTGTTAATATGGCTGGAAAAGCAGGACATTGGGCATTCTTGATTGGTGTTGTACTGGCAGTTATTGCAGGATTTGTTCCTCAGTTGCAGTCCCCGACCATTACATGGATTTTGGTATTGTTGGGATTGATTGTAGGTTTCCTGAACATTACTGCTAAGGAAACACAGGAATTCCTTATTGCTGCTGTTGCCTTGGTTATTGCAGCAAACTCAGCGAGTAGCATAGTTCAGCTTGGTTTGACAATGTCGCTCATCTTGAGCAATATTGTGACGTTTGTCTTCCCGGCTGCTTTGCTCGTTGCATTGAAGACCATCTGGCAGCTTGCAAGCGAATCGTAAGCTTTTTATTTTTCATTTTTTTTTAATTTAATGTGAGAGAGTGAAGAAACAGTGAACTACGACAGAACCCATGTTGAATCCATAAAGCGTAAACGCCACGCACACTCATTTCCTTTTCTAAGAATGTTTTTAGTGCTGGCTGCTTTGATGTTTATTTTGCTTGCAGTGCTGCGTTAATGAGCTATTCTCGCAAGCATGCCTGATTTTCTGGTCTTCTTAAAACAGTAGTAGTAATATGGCCATGCGAGTATAAAGTACGTTGCGGTTACAAAAAACGCGTGCCAAAGTAGTGTGCTGGGAACTGGCGTACCTGTCGCTATTGCGCGCGCAGCTTCAAATATTCGCGTGAATGGCATTATTCCTGTTATCCATCTGATTGCTGATGGGAAGATGCTTGGGCTGTAGAATGGCGCTGAGAAGAATATGAACAATTGAAGCATGCTCCAGCTCAAGAATCCGTATTCTCTGCCCATCATCATTACGCTTCCTGCTATCGCTATGGCAAGTGCCAGCGAGCCGAGCAGCGCGATTCCCGCGACTAGAGCGACTGTCTTGATGTTCGCCAATAGCGGCGCGCCAAACGCGTTTGCCACGAGCACCAATAGCGTGCCGACAATGACTGCGGCGCTTGTGCTCGTAATTAATTTCGCCAGAATATATTCAAACTCCGAAACACCTGACACGAGAACGTGCTTGATGCTTAAGCTCCAGAGGTCTTCCATTATCAAAATGTTTGCTTGTTGCTGCGCTAAATGACAGAAGCTCCAGAACAAGTTGACAACGAGCACGATAAGGCCTGCTTCAACAGCGAATTGTTTGCTGTACTGGGCGAATAATCCCCAGATAAGTATTGTTGTAAGGGGGAAATAGGTTATCTCAAGTATTCTCCATTTTACGCGTTTGATGACGCGCGCGTCGTTCTGAACAACCGCGAAAACGTTATTCAGCCTCATTGTTCTCCAAGGATTTTGATGAAATAGTCCTCTAATGTTGGTTTTTTCATTGCGATGTCTCTGACCCGATAGCCTGCTTCGTGGATGCCTGCTAGCAGCGTGCTGAGCGCGTCCTCGCTGGTGAGAGTCGCCCTGACTTTCTTTTCTTTGACAGTCAAGTTGTGCTGTTTGGCGAACGCCGCTGTTGGTTTCTGGTCCAAATGTAATATTATGTCATAGCTTCCAAAGTGCTTTAGTTTGACAGATTTTACATCTCCTATGTCTGCTATTTTTCCTTTGTGGATGAATGCTATTCTGTTGCAGAGCTGCTCTACTTCGTGCATGTAGTGGCTGGTTAGAAGTATTGTCATTCCGGTTTCTTTGTTGAGGCGCTGCACTTCATTTCGCACTTGGCGGGCTACATCAGGGTCTAGGCCTAATGTTGGCTCGTCCATCAGCAGGAGTTCCGGTTTGTTTAGTAGGGCTTTCGCGAATGCTACTCTCAATCTTTCTCCTGTGCTGAAGTGTGAGAATTTTCTGTCCATTAAGGATTCTATTTTGAGAAGGTTGACTAATTCTTGTATTCTTTCTTTCGGATTCGGCACCTGGTACACTTTCGCGTAAAACGCCAAGATATCGTTTGGGGTTAGCGCCCAGTGGAATTCGCTTCCTCCTGCGACCACATTGATGCGTCTGAGTATGTTTGGTCCAGGTTTTTCTCCAAGAATCTCCACGCTTCCTTCATCAGGCAGGAGTAAGTTGAGCATGATGTTGATGAGTGTTGATTTTCCCGCGCCATTTGGTCCAAGAAGTCCGAAAATCTCGCCTTTTTTTACTTCAAAGCTGACGTTCTGCAGTGCTTTAATCTCGTGCTTTTTGCTTTTGAACGTTTTGCTTACATTTTTGATTGAAATCGGATTCATGGTTTTGGAAAATCACGGGTGTCTTATATTCTTAACTATATATTTGAGTACAAACCATAATATTTAAATACATTCTTGCCAGTTTTTAAGGTAAAGAGGTGTTGAATGAATAAATCGAAGTCTTTTGTTCTTTGGTTTAACGAAATAGGAATAGAAGACATTCCATCTGTTGGCGGCAAGAACGCTTCCTTGGGTGAAATGTACCAAAATCTCACTAAAAAGGGCGTCAAAGTGCCAAACGGCTTTGCGATTACCGCGTATGCTTACCAATATGTTCTTGAAAAGTCCGGCGCAATGAGCCAGTTGAAGAGTGCGTTGCGCGGTTTGAATTCAAAAAACGTGACTGCATTGGCAGAAGCAGGAAGAAAAGCACGTGACATTATCATGCATTGTGATTTGCCGGATGATCTTCAGAAAGAAATTGTCGTGGCGTATGAACAATTGTCAAAAGAGTACAAAGGCAAGAATGTTGATGTTGCCGTGCGTTCTTCCGCGACTGCAGAGGACCTGCCGGAAGCGTCATTTGCAGGCCAGCAGGAAACTTTCCTGAATATTCGCGGTGCACATGAACTTTTAGATGCCTGCAAGCGTTGTTTTGCTTCTTTATTCACCAATCGTGCAATTGCGTATCGTGCCGAGCACAAGTTTGACCATTTTAAGGTTTATTTGAGCATTGGCGTGCAGAAAATGGTTCGTTCAGACCTTGCCTGCGCTGGCGTTATGTTTACTTTAGACACCGAGACCGGTTTCCAGAATGTTGTCTACATTACTGGCAGCTATGGTTTGGGCGAGAGTGTTGTGCAGGGCGCAGTTAACCCCGATGAATTTTATGTTTTCAAGCCAACTTTTAAGCA
>JBGPJV010000113.1:0-3084 GCA_041485605.1 Candidatus Nanoarchaeia archaeon
AAACAGAACGAAGACACCGCATAATTGTCTTTTCTGAATTATATGATGGAATTACAATTGAAATATCATGCATGAGTGGATAGTAATCGTGTAGTATATTAAGATTAACTCAAGCACAATAATATTTAAAAGAGCCTTCGAGTGGGTGTTTTCTGATGGGGTATGACGTTATAGTTTTAGGCGCAGGCATAGCCGGCCTTGCGGCAGCGTATGAGTTTGGCAAAAAAGGCAAGCGTGTGCTCGTGCTTGAAAAATCGCCGGAAGCAGGCGGTGCATTGCACGCAACCAAGGTCAAATCATTCTATGTTGACGATTTTTACCATCATATTTTCCCGCGTGATAAGCTCACAATAAAGATGTGCGATCAGCTTGGCGTTAAAATTGATTGGGGTTACGTAACGACTGCATTTTATGAGCAGCGCAAATTTTACCGCCTGACAAAACCACATGATCTCTTCTTTTTCAAGCCGCTTTCTTTCAAAAACAAAGCAGCGCTTGCACGATTGATGCTGAAAATTAAATTAATTCAAGAGCAAGATTATCCGGATTATGACGGCGTGAGCGCAAAAGACTTTCTCATTAAATATAGTAATAAAGAAACATATGAGAAATTCTTCAAGCCGTTGTTGGTCTCAAAATTCGGAGGCGATTTGGGCAGGATTTCTGCAGCGTGGATGATTGAAAGAATTAAATTGCGCAGCGACAGAAATCTGAAGGGTGAGAAGCTTGGCTACATTAAGGGCGGATTCCAAATTCTTATAAATGCTGTGGTTAATTCTATCAAAAAACAAGGAAGCCACGTTGAGTTTAATTCAATAGTAAAAGAAGTTAAAATGGATAAGGGTATGGCTCATGTTCGATATAACAACAAAAATGTCGAAGCCAAAACGCTGATATCAACACTGCCGCCGCGTATTTTAACGCAGTTTGTAAACTTGCCAAAAGAATACTCCAAAAAACTTGAAAGTTTGGAATATCAAGGAGCGTGCTGCGTTCTTGTAGGGCTTGACAAGCAATTAACGCCGCACTACTGGACAAATATTCTTGAGCCTGCACATTTTGGTGCAGTTATAGAACAGACAAATTTTGTGTCGCCATCAAATTATGAAGGCGACCATTTTGTTTATTTGGCGAGTTATCCTGGGAAAAAAAGCGATGTCTGGAAAATTTCAGAGGCAGAAGTTGGAAAGGCGTATCTGGATGACATGCACAGAATTTTTGGAAAGCAGGATGTCAAATGGCACAAAGTATTTCGTCTTCCGGCAGCAGGGCTCATTTATCATATGGGCATTTTGAAAAATATTGTACCGGTAAACACGCCAATTTCTAATCTTTTTGTTGCCGGAATGTTCAATTCATATCCTGAAAGAAGTATTGACAAGTCTGTTGCATTTGCTCAGGAAATTGTAAAGCAAACGATGTTTTCCACATGTCGGAAACTCTAAGGCAGAAATCAATTAGTAGAGTTTCCGAGCATGCTCAAAAATCACTAGAAAAGTGGTTTTTGACACGATAAATGTTTAAATAGTATCAAAAAGGGGTTTCTTACATGGGGGCAAAACACAGCGTCGAGATAGTAATTCCTTGCTTGAATGAGGAAGTAGTTCTTGAGGAAAACGCCATAGAATTGCACAGTTTTCTAAAGAAGAACTGCGCCATTCCTTGGCAAATTACTATTTTCAGCAATGGCTCAACTGACAAAACAGTTGAAATCGGAACTCGCCTTGCAAAAAGGTTCAAGCAGATAAGATTTATTCACATTCCTATTCGTGGACGGGCAAAAGTTTTGCGAATGGCATGGCAGGCGAGCAAGTCATCAATTGTCGGCTACATGGACGCTGATTTGTCAACAGGTCTGGATGCAGTTCCAAAATGCCTTGACGCCATCATCAATCAAAAAGCCGATATCGCCATAGGCAACCGGCTGACAAAGGATTCAATGGTTGAACGTTCGGTTTTTCGGGAGATTTTGTCGCGCGGCTATAATTTTCTTGTCTTCTTTTTCTTTCCAACTAAAATTACCGATGCCCAGTGCGGCTTCAAATTTTTCCGTGCTCCTGTCGCAAGATTCCTTTTGCCGCACGTTCACGATAATAAATGGTTCTTTGACACGGAAAATCTTTTGATAGCGGAGCGATGCAAATTTTCAGTTGCACAAATTCCTGTTGAATGGGCGGAAAGAAAGGAAAGCAAGGTTCGCGTCAGCACGATTGTTTTTGATTATATCTTTAATTTAGTCCGGATGCGTTCCCGTTGCTGGTTTGGCGATTTGAAGTATTGAAAAATGCAGCAGTTTTTGCAATGCCTTCATTCAAACTTACTTTTGGATTCCATCCAAGATGTCCTCTTGCTTTTGTTATGTCTGCGACATTTCTGCGCGGTTCCTGCCGTGCGGGTTGGAATGAAATAGTGTTCTTCTTATGTTGCATTATTTCATTGGCGATATCCAATACTGATGTTTCTTTTCCGGTTGCGATATTGAATACGTTCCCGAAACACGTTTTGTTTGTCGTCAATCCAGCTTTTACTGCCGCATCAATGACGTCGTCTACATAAACAAAATCGCGTGTTTGTTTTCCGTCGCCAAAGACAATAATTGGCTCGCCAGCTAGCGTGCGCTGAATAGAGCGCGGAATGAGGCTGGCGTAATTGCTTGCAGGGTTTTGTCGAGGTCCATAGACGTTAAAGAAGCGTAGGCACACGGTTTCAAAGCCATAGAGTTGATAGAACAGTTTGCAATAGTATTCTCCCATTGTCTTGTGCGCAGCATAGGGTGAGAGTGGATTTGGCGTCATTGTTTCAATGAAGGGCAGTGTTTCTTGGTCGCCGTAGACTGACGCTGATGATGCAAACACGAGTCTTTTGACTCCTGCTTTGTGCGCGCAGATAAGAACATTGAGCGTTCCATTCACATTGGCCTGATGCGCTTCTTTAGGATGCTCTATCGAAAATTGCACCAGCGGCAATGCGGCGAGATGGAAGACGACGCTCGCGCCATTCAAATCAGCAGTTAAGTCATCATTGATATCCTTTTTGACAATTGTTAGATTCTTGTTGTGAGTAAGATTCTGCTCTTTTCCCGTT
>JBGPJV010000114.1:0-3068 GCA_041485605.1 Candidatus Nanoarchaeia archaeon
CTATTGCGGACCTGTAGTTTAGTGGCTATAACGTCTCCCTTACACGGAGAAGGTCGGCAGTTCGAATCTGCCCAGGTCCATATTTTCTGCTCAGATACGTTTATATATCCTTCAAACGCTATATGAATCAGATGAAAAAAAAGAGAAACAGCAGCAAAATAATCTTACTTGGCGTGCTTGTCGTACTTGTGCTTGTAGCTGCGGCGCACTATTACATTAGAACTACAACCGTTGATGTGCCCCTGACTTCTTTGCAGGAAAAGCTGGACATTTCCAAACTTGACAACGGCATGACGGTAACCGTAAAAGAACAACACGCAATTCCACTCGTCACAATACAATTCTGGGTGCACACCGGCATGAAAAACGAGCCGGAAGAAAGAAGAGGAATCGCGCACATCTTTGAGCACATCTGGTTTAAAGGAACAGCAACACAAGAAGTGGGCTCGTTCCACAAAAGAGTTGAAAGTCTTGGAGGAGAATTGAACGCCATGACCTCCCACGACTGGACAATGTTCTATGTAACAGTGCCTTCAGACAAGTTTGACGACATCTTCCCAAACATGGTTGACTTACTGTTGCATCCCGGCTTTAATGAAACAGAAATCAACAAAGAACTGCAAGTTATTGTTGAAGAGCAACGATTCAGCTTTAATGAGCCAGAAAGATATCTTGACGACCAGTTTGGACTTCTTTTGATTGAGAAGCACCCATACAGAAATCCAATAATAGGCTACAAGCCGACAATTCTTGGAACAAAACGCGAAGACATCATACAATTCTTCAAAACATGGTATGCGCCAAACAACATCAACATTGTTGTAGTTGGAGACGTCAACAAAGATTCTATTCTGAGCAAGATAAGAAACGCATTCAAGGACTTCAAGCCTCATGAACTGCCGCAACTGCATAATCCACAAGAAACACCCGCCCTTGCCCCGAAATACAACAGCAGCTACAAAGATATCGGCTACACGTACGCCGCAGTCGGCTTTTTGGGGCCAAATTCTACAGACAACGACAAATACGCAATGATTGTATTGAACACAGTTTTCACCACCGGAGAAAGTTCACGATTGCAGAGAATTCTCAAAGTACAGAAAAACCTGATTGCGAAAGGATCAAGCGTGTTTATTCCACTAAATGACTTTGGCGTGTTTGAGGCAATAATCGCCACGGACCCTGACAAGGCAGGCGCTGCAAAAGCAGAGCTGCTGCTGCAATTAAACAAATTCAAGATAGCGCTGATAACTGATGAAGAACTGGCAAGGGCGAAAAGAAACCTAATGGCAGACAGAGCGCTAACGCACGAAGAAATATTCCAAGTCGGCTTTGACATCGGACAAGCGTGGATAGACGGCGACCTTGCAGATTACCCGAACTTCATTTCCCACATCAATGATGTTACAAAAGAAGACGTCAAACGAATTGCAAACAAGTACTTTACCGCTTACACGATGTATGAGCTGAAACCAAAACTATGAAAAAAATAATACTGCTTTTGATTTTGCTGGCAGCCTGCACGAGCGTAAGCTATGAAGAGCATTCAGATGCGGGCAGCAAATATGTGTTGAATAACGGCATGACTATTCTTTTGAAGGAAAACCCGGACACCGGAGTGGTTGCCATTGACTTAATGGTCAAGAAAACTCTGGCGGCAAACGGCGACAAGCCAGGCCTTGGCTACTTTACAAACAGAATGCTGCTTACTGGAACTGAAAAGAGAACACGGGAGCAGATAACACGCGAAATTGAGGCAGTTGGCGGCGCAATACAGGCGAGAACATATGCAGAATATAACGAAATTTTGGTTGAAGTGCCGAGCGACAGCGTAAGCGTTGGATTAGACGTTTTACAGGACGTATTGATGAATTCTGCCTTCCCTCCTGAAGAAGTGGAGAAAGAAAGAACACAAATTATCAGCGAATTAAAAGCGAAAAAAGACCAGCCCAACGTTGTTGCAGAAGAAACATTCATGAAGACAATATATGCGGGGCACCCATACCAGCACCCAATAGACGGCTATGTTGAAACTGTTGAAAAAATAACACGCGATGATTTGGTTGGACATTACAAAACGTGGTACGTGCCAAACAAAATATTCCTGGCAATTGCAGGAAACATAAAAGAAAAAGCAGTCATCAAGAAATTAGACAAGCTGCTGGGTGGAATGACCGCACGGCAAACTCCAAACGGAGAAGCGCCCTTATTGCCGCCGCGCACTCAAAAGACAGTGAACGAGCAGAATATGCCGCTTGAAAGCTTTTACATACAAAACGGCTACCAGATTGTGCCTGCAACAGACCCGGATTTCATCAAAATAAGAATGGCAAATGCTGTTTTGGGAAGCGGCTCTGGAAGCAGGCTGTTCTATGAACTGCGAGACAAAAGAGCGCTTGCGTACAGCGTGTTTTCAATCGCTCCCAGCATCAGAAGCACAGGCTTCCTGAAAATTTCAATGATTTCAAGGCCGCAGGTAGCAAATGATTCCCTGGCAGGCATTGCAGAACAAGTTGAACGTATTAAGAAAGACGAAGTGCCTGAAGATGAATTACGCCAAGTAAAGCAAAAAATGAGAGGATTCTTCTTTTTAGACCACCAGAAGACAATAGACCAGGCAAACTATCTGGGATTGTACGAAATGCAGGGATACGGCTACCATTTCGATGTTGACTACCCTGACAAATTAGACAAAGTAAGCTCCTCGGATGTGAAGTATGTTGCCAACAAATACTTCAACAATCCAGCAATAGCAATAGTAGGACCATTTGAAGAAACTATCAAGTAAATTCTCGCAAGATTTTTAAAGAGTTAGCTTGAAGACAACACTATCCGCGCCGATCGTATAGTGGTAGTACGCTGCCTTGCCAAGGCTGTAGCCCGGGTTCAAATCCCGGTCGGCGCATCAGGGCGAAAGTCACATGCGTTGGTAATACCTGCATATAAAAACGCCAGAAGTGGAGAAGACCACTATGGCCCAAAACGACATCTATGATTCGCAGGGAAACTACGAACGCATCAAGAACGCCCTTGAAGACCTCTTGCATGAAGGTCCTGGCAAGAAGTAC
>JBGPJV010000115.1:0-3041 GCA_041485605.1 Candidatus Nanoarchaeia archaeon
TATTGCAAGTGGTATTGATACCAGCAAGTTGCCTGATTTCAGCGCAGTGATTATTTGCTCGTGCGTTTGCTTGTCAATTTCTGCTTTCAACTCTTGCGCGCTGCCAAACCATTTGAACAAGAAGTACAGGGACAGTGAGAATATCAAAATGGACAGTATCAGCAGCACTATAATTCCAACGCTGAACTCAAAACCTTTTTTATGCATCATCCTGGGTTTATCAGGGTTATCTTGCCGAGTGGCTTTTGATAGCTGCCCTGTTTTTCCTGCCCGCTTTGAGTGTACGTGTACCAGACTGCTAAGAGCAGGTTGTGTTCTTCTTCTGGATCGACAATAGACGGAATTTGTACCGTTACGGTTGTTATCTTTTCGCTTAGTTCTTTGTCTACTGGTACTTCTGCAAGTTGTTCTTGTCCTTCAAGTATTCTTACTGTGTCAATCTTGACTCCTGTAACTGCAGGGTCTACTCTGTATGTTTTAAAGTCGAGCTCGAACTTGTCTGTCTTGATGTTAAATGGATTTTTGAACTTGTAATTGTTGTTCAACTGTACTGGTCCTAAGCTTCTGTCGTCAAAGAGCGTGCTTGGCTGCTGGGTTGCGCCCGCTTTCAATTGTGTGGCGCAATTGGTGCCTTGGCACGTGAATTCTAGGAATGCTCCTGCACTGCCTGAACAGACGCCGCAGTCTTGTGGGCATGTGCATTTGTTTTCTGCGCCGTCGCATTTTGAGTTGCCGCACATATTTGGAATCGATTCGTGCTTGCAGAAGTAATTTGTTTGTGGCCCGCAGTAATCTCGTGTTCCTGGGTTTTTGTCATCGCAGCTTGCCGGGCACGGATAAACTGATGTTGGCTTGACAAACACAAATATTTCTTTATATCTGTTTTGCAATGTTCCTTGTTTTTGTGTTTTTTTGCCTGCCTGTACGTATGAATACTCATATTGTATTTTTAGAATCAGGTTAGTAAGCTCTCCTTCAAGTTCTACTGTCGGGAAGTCAAGTATGACGTCTTCCTTAATGGCACTGCCTATTGTCCACAAATATTTGTCAATGTCCTGCCGCGCCAGGGTGATTTGTCGCCTGTCTTTTGTTGTTGCAATTAATTCTGCGTTGATGATGTGCTCGTCTCTGTTGTCCTTGCCCTGTTCAGCAAGTGTTATCGTAATTCCAAATGCATCTCTTTTCAAATTGAACGGCTGGCTGTAAATCGTGTCTATTTTGAATTTATCGCCGCCGCTTGGAATGTCAACTGAGCTATATATCGGCTTGATGCTTGATGCTGTAACGTCTTCAAGGCATTTGTCGCCTATTTTGTTATAGACCAGATATTTGCTACCTTGTACTGCTCCTTTGCACGTGCCGCAATCAATTTCGCAGTTGCCTTTGTCTTCTGTTTTCTCACAAACATTGTTGCCGCAAACATTAGGAATTGGAGTGTAAACGCATTTTTTGTCTGTGCATGCTGGAGTGAATGCGCTTGTTGGCTTGCCTTTGCAGTCAGCTGCAGTCTTGCATTCTCCACCGCAGCCGGAAAGAACTATGAGAAGTGCTATGCTTAGAATGAATGCCAGTGACCTCTTTTTCATAATAGCCATACTGAGCGCCGTTGTTTATAAATATTACTCGAAGAGCTTGTTTTTGAGCGCGACAATTTTGCCTATGTTGTTTTCTGAGCTGAATCCTTTGAAATCAGAAGGCCTCATCGCGGTTGCCATGCGCTTTATTGCTGCTTTGATGGACAAGGCAGCAGCGTCAAAACAGCTGACTAATGTGTTGATTTCTGCTCTAAGAACATCTTTTACGTCTGCCCCGCTTGCCAGCTGCGTGGCATGGAGGTTAACCAATTTGTACGCTCTGAGAAGCATGCCAAAATCAGTTATAAGCTCTATCATTGAATTTGCTTCTGAATTCTCTAATTCCACGTCAACAAATATGTCTACTAAGTGGCGTTCTGGAAAAAGGTTTCCTGCAGGAGGATTTAACTCTCGTGGATCAGTTAAGTGCACCAAATCTCTAAGTTCTTGGGCGAATGGGCCGGCAACTTGTTTTCTGATCGCTTCTTTATCTCCTATAAATCGTATGTCACCGTAAAGAGGCGCTGCGCGCAAAACAGCAAGCATGAGCGACTCGCTTGTTTTTTCAAATGCTTTATCGGCTAGAACAGCAATTTCTATCCCTATTTCTTTCGCGTTCATAAATAAAGTAAAGAATTCAGAACTTTATTATCTTATCGCTTCAAATTCTCTGATAACTATCCAGGCAAACACGAGCATGACTAATGCTCCTGCGAGAATGTACCAGAATCCTTCTGCGAAACTGTCTGAGATGCTTTTGAAGATGCCCCAGAACATTAGTGCGCCGCCTATCCATAAGAATTTGTCAAGGACTATTTTCATTATTTCAAATTCTTCGTGTGCTGCTAAGCGTCGTTTTGATTTTGCCATTTTACAGCACGTTTAAGATGAATGATTTGCTGGCGTACAATTCCGTTGCCGGGTCTGTGAAGCCCTGGTGTTTGCATGCCTTGTCGTTGGGGTCTTTGTAGACATTGATATCCATTTGGTATGAGTCTGGCTTGATGCCTCTGACTAGTAATGATGCGTCAAAGACGTCTCCTTCGAAACTCTTTAGGTCAAATTGTCCGAGGATGCTCTTGAACCAGTTGTGGTTTCCAGTTACAAAATCGTTGTTTGCCGTGTCATAGCCGCCGACTGCCACTGCTTCGAATGGCGGGCCTGGCTGGTCGCTGACGCATGGAGCGTTTGGAGTGAAGGGCTTGATGCATTGTACTTCCACTCTGAAGCAGATTTTATCGCCGTCGGGATTTTGTGCGGTATTGCGGACGCCGATAACCACTCCTTGCGGTTTGCCGATTGACACTTGTTCTGGAACTGAGAAAACTAATAATTCTCCGCCGGTTCTGACTTGCTCTTTGAGTTGTTCTTTGATGTTTGAAATTTCTTTTTCAACTAGCTGCGTACCCGCTCCAAACTGTTTTTTGATGAAGCCGATGCCTAGTCCAAGAACGGTAATGGCAATGA
>JBGPJV010000116.1:0-3027 GCA_041485605.1 Candidatus Nanoarchaeia archaeon
ATGGAACTGCGCAACTATCTTTTTGCCAGAAAAAACCTTGCTAAGCTCCTCCAATAACCTGCCAACAGCATATGCCCAGGCAACCGGCTCATCAAAATCAAACCAGTCCGTCTTCAAACTGTCAATCTGGTACCAGTCCCACAGCTTGCGCTTTATATCATCCTTCTGGGCAGAGAAATTGGTAAAATCGACCAATAACGTGTTCGGGTTGCCTTTAGTAATCCAAGTGCCGCAATGCACTTCTATGCCTTCCTGCTTGAGCTTTTCAAAAGCGCCCCTGCACTCTTCGGGCGGCAGGTGCTCCTCAAAAATGCCCCATGACTTCTTTGGAAAATAAGGCCCAACCAAGTAGTAATTGTCGCCGTAATGCTCTTTCATGGGCAGGATTTTGCTCTGGATAACGGTGAAAATGCCGCCGACTTTATTGCACACTTCCCATGATACTTCAAAAAGAATATCTGCCTTGGCATCCATACTGTTCACTCTTATACGCGTGTTCAAAAAGGTTTCACACTACTCTGAAGTAATCTAAACGCGTGCAATCAAGAAAAGAATTGAGAAGCCAAGAGTAAGCGTTATAACAACATAAATGGTGTAAAGTTCGAATGATTCCATGGTCATCAAGAATTTTAAAAAATAATTAAAAAAAAGAAAAAAGAAAAAATGCTCTTAGACAGTTCCGCCCAAGGCTGGTGATGGGCAGCACATTGCTATGCCGCTACCGTCGAATGCCTTAAGGATGTCGTTCAAAGCATAGTCTGGGACTACATACAAGCTCTGCAAGATTTGCGGAATTGTTCTGCAAACGCTTGCGTACGAACCGCCGTAAGTGCTAGCTGCTCTGTTGAAGTTGGTTGGCTGCACTAAGCTGTCGTCACTTGGGTCGTCGTTTGCTCTAACAATACCTTCGCAAGTTAATTGAATGCTTGGTATCTGTGCCCTGTTTCTGCCGTATGATATCTTCTGGTCAACAGTCTTTGCTGTTCCACACACGCCATTGAAACATTCGCCAGTCACAACATCTGCGACTTTCTGAATACCTACTCCTGCATCGGTTTGACCGTAGCTTGAGAATGTACCCGTCTGGTCGTACGAACTTGCACTTGAGTATGGGTCTGCTTCACCTGATGGGAAGTCTAATGCTCTTCCTGAGAATGCTCTTGACGTTGGGTCAAACACACCTCTGATTGCACCACCATATTCTTTGGCGCCTGGCACTGCGAATTCGCCGACTGCTGCCTTGCGCGCGCCTGTGAATAGGAGCACCAAACCAACGATGGCTATAATCGCAACGATGCCGAGAATAACTAATGCGATTCCTTTTCCACTTTCTTCTGCCACAACTGATCACCTCGTTTAGTTGTACTTAAGCGTTTTATTTGTGTGTTGTTACACACACGCTCTTTATATATTTTTCGTTTTGTCAAAACGTACTGTCGTTCTGCGATTTATTAATATTAAAAAAATTAATTGTAACTTCCGCCGTAAACGCCGCCATAACTTGCTTGCGTGTATCCGGCAATGCCTCCGACCATCGGCTCACCTGGGCAGACACACACGCCTGCTTTTGGACCGACTGCGTTAATGACATTGTATCCGAGGCTTGCATAGTAGCCAGCCTGTTCCGGATTAATTGATGTCAGGAAACAGTTCTGACCGCACTTGATCATTGGAGATGGAATGTCACCCGCTTGTCCACCAGTTGGCGGAGTTCTAAGCGGATTGCCTTCCCAGTTCCAATGCGTGTGCAAATCATTACTGGCAGTTTCACCTGGAGTGTATGTAGAACTGGAATCAGCTATTCCGCCGCGCGGAACACCTCTGCCTACCCAGTTAGGATATTCAATTTGTTTAATCGCACCGCCGTAAATGCCGTTTCCGGTTGCTGTCCTGTTTGTAAACAACAAGACTAAACCGACAATAGCAAGTATCGCTACGATACCAAGAATCACCAATGCAATTCCTTTATGTTCCTCAGCCATCTTTACTTCACCTCTTTGATGAAAGTTATGTTAACTTTACACTACTATAGGTTTATGTATACTAGATATATTTAAATGTTGCGTTTCTTGGGCCAGTATTCATGAAGAAGCAGAAGTACGACTGCTATAGTAATAGACGTATCAGCGACGTTAAACGACGGCCAGAAATGAAAGTCAATGAAGTCAATAACGGCGCCATATAATATACGGTCAACCAAGTTGCCTAACGCGCCACCCAGTATAAGACCGAGAATGGGCTGCATATTTTCTGCGAATGTTTTATGCTTTAATATGAGGAAAACGCTCACTGCTGCTGCAAAAACAATGAAGAACCACGACGCGTTTTTCAGAATGCCAAAAGCAGTGCCGGTGTTCATAACGTGCGACAACGAGACAATTAAGAAATTGATTGACGTGTTAAGCGGGATATATGTAGTAACGAAAAATTTTGTTAATCTGTCTAGAAGAAAAACAAATACTGCAACGCTCCAGAATGTTAAGTAGCTGCGCGCCATCTCTGTTGATACGGGCTGCTTTCACCGCGCTCCAATCTTTCAAGACGCTGCAGCACTGTTTCAAGCTGCGCTTTTATCGTGTCGAGCTTGGAAGAAATCAACTGCAATTGCTGGTCTGTTGACATGCTTGACTGAAATTGCTGCTGCTGTCCAAACGACTGAGGAGAAAAGGACGGCTGTTCGACAGGAGGCTCAGTAAGGCCAGGCATCTGCCTTGGCATGCCCATCTGGTCCATTCCAGAAGGCATCTGCGGCTCTGACGGAGAAATCTCCGGAGTTCTCGGATACTCGGGCATTTCCTCCTCTTTTTTCCAGAACTTCAGTTTGTCAACGAAACTCATACATTAATAGAATAAGAAAGGCATTATAAATATTACGGGTGGAGAGCTCTGATATCATCAATAGGTTCACGCTGTGCGAGTTGGCTCTCATACGCAGCGTATTTTGAGTTGATACGAGAAAACAGCTGTCTGATGTACAATTTCATTGAACTAGTGCTTGGGTGCAAGCCCAGGCATGGGTCGTGCACG
>JBGPJV010000117.1:0-2974 GCA_041485605.1 Candidatus Nanoarchaeia archaeon
AATTTCATTGTATCTCCGAACCTTGGTTTCGATTGGTTCTATCGTTTTAGAGAAAAGAAAGATAGTACCATTCGAAACCAGCCCAAATATAGAACCAGTTTCAACAATGCAGGCCGTGCCTGCCTACCTTTCTGTCTCTTGTATTCTCTATGTCCGTGACCCTTTATAATGGTTTCGTTTTCCGACGTAGAAATGATATATTCACAATATGGAAGATAATACAAAGTCACTACTGGAAAGTTATATATAGAAAAAGCTATTTCCAGGGCATATGAGTGGGGAAATCGGCAAGCTGGAAGCAGAAATTCTGAATTTGCAGACATCTTTGGAAACAATCAAGGAAGGGTTTGAAAGGCACAATTCAGAAATGGGATTTCGGATTTCAAAGGCAATATCAAAATTGCCGGAAGCAAAAAAAGTGCTTGTGCGTACGCACCCGCTGCAATACGACGAAATTGCAGTATATGCTGATTTTAGTGTTGCGCTCGTTGGTTCCAGTGTAACAAATGAAGATTCGGATCTGAGCGAGGATTTACGTGAGGCAATCAAAACAGAAATAAAGGAATTCTACCATTCAACGTCGTCTCTTGCCGGCAAGTGGAAGAAATTGAAAACTGAAGAGCGGAATTATATGGGCAAGCTCGCGCCATTTACTGAAATTGAGGTAGTAAGAAAAGACGATGGCACTCACGCACACATTTACACAGTACGCGATGAAAAAGTATACGCCGGCACGCTTGTCATAAGTTCATTTATTGGCGGATATGTTCCCGAACAAGAAACGGATGTCAAAGGCCTTGAAGCACGCAAGTCCGGAAAGTGCCCGATGTACATCGCACGGCACCCGTCGCGATTGGCAAGCCACGATGTGATGACCAGGCAAGCGATTGAATATATTTTGAATTCTTTTAAAGGCGCAAAAAGATGAGAGAATCTGACCCTGTTGTTTACGATTTGGAAAGAATAGCCGACACGTGCGGCTGCAAAACAATCACATCGGAAAACTTGAAGCCAGAATACCGCGGCGATACGTATTGCCTGGTGCTTGCAGATCGTTCAGGTGTTTTTGAGAATAATGGAGTAATCGAAAAAAATGACACGCCAGCAAAAGTAGTTCTTCGCTTTTTGCAGGAAAAGCATCGTCTCCATGCAGACATTGAGCGTTTGCGGCTGTATTTTGGTGTAAACGGAAAAGCAATGACCAAGGCTTATGAGTTCAGCCACGTAATCTCACATAATCCTGAAAGGATTCTCGAACTCGATGCAGAATTAAAACTGTAGAAACTCTTATAAACATCTTTTCTATAAGTTCCAATAAGAGAGGTAAAAATGGCAGCCCGTAAGAATTATTCTAAAGTCGGCGATATTGACAAGCTGATTCACTGGATGAAGCATATCAAGAACGCCAGCAAAAAGCATCTTATTGTCTGCCAGCACAAAAAAGACCGCGATGTTCTCAAATCTTTGAAATGCAAAAACGTTGTCTACCCGATGGACCCAGTTGAAGACTTTGTTGACGCAATCATTTACGCAGAAAAACCAGTTATCCTAATATATGACGGCGACAGAAAAAGCAATCAGAAATGCATTAAAATCAAATCATTGCTTCAACAGCGCGGAGTAAAAGTCAACATGGGCTTCAGAAAAATCATTTTCCTGCTGCAGGACAGGACATTTGCTGGATTGTTTAAAGACCTGCACCGTCTTGCCGGCAGTGAGCGCGTTCACGAAGGAATGCCATTCTGAGAACTGAACACCTGTCTACAGGAAAACTTTAAAACAGGGCACGCTGAAAGAGTAGCAATGGACCCTAATCTGATTGTATCTTACAGTTCTTCAGCCGGCTACCTTGCTGGCAAAAACGAGATTCACGCAATTCTGACAAAGCTAGGCGACCAGAAATCGCAGCCTGAGCTGTTAGTTCCGGGCATTATCGGCGTTGCAACAGTCTTAAAGTCACGTGATGTTGTCGAAGAATTGCACGACATGACCGCAAGTGATCCTGAAGCAATCAAGTGTACGCTGAAATGGGTGCCTGCTGATTACTGGTGCGATGCAACGCTCGAAAACATCAAGACAACAATAAAAGAAGAAATCAAGGACTTGTTTGTTGCAGATGACCAATATATAATAGAAATTCTGCCGCACAGGACATCACTGAAACCAGACGATATTCTAAATACAATCAAGCCGTGGCTGAAAGGCAGGATAAATTCCGACCACCCGCAGAAGATTCTTAGAATTGAACTATTTGACAAGCGCGCGTCAATAACTTTGTTGAAGCCAAAGGACATCTTCAGCAGAGAATAAAGTTTATATACCGTCATCGAGGAGTTCTTTTTGCGCGGACGTACCGAAGTGGTCTAACGGGCTGGCTTCAGGAGCCAGTGGCTTAGTGCCTTCGCAGGTTCAAATCCTGCCGTCCGCATACCGTACTATAATACATAAAACATATAAATGGCCTCTTCATAAGTATTCTAAAAAGGTGAACTATGGAAAAGCAAGTGACTATTGGCATTTTAGCGATTGTCTTAATCTCTTTTGTTGCAGTTATGTTTAATGACGGCTCTATCACCGGCCTAAACGCATATGGTTATTCAAGCAAGATTTACGGTCCTGGTCTCAAAAACGCTTACCATAATCCTACTGTGTTTGGAAAAACTTTCGACAAAGCGTTAAACATGCAGAGAAACCAGCAGTATATGCTTGCTCACAAGGATGAATGGAATTGCAGTTTTGACACTTCTGATGGTCCTTTCCCGTGTATGCAGGATGAAAATACAAAAAAATGGTGCTGCCTGTTTCCGAAGGGTGCGACTTCAAATGTGCTCGCCCCGCCGCCTGTGCCTGGCGCAAAATACCCGCAGTACATCAAATACTCATCAGGAGTAAGGCCTGAAACCAAATTAACCGGCATTATGAAAAATTAACATTTTCTTGTTTCTCTTAATCCTGTAGCGATTGCGTCCTGTAT
>JBGPJV010000118.1:0-2951 GCA_041485605.1 Candidatus Nanoarchaeia archaeon
CGCAGGCCGATACATCTTATATTACTCAGGACTTTTTAGAATTCTTTAAGTAAGCTTAATATAAGCTCGAATTGTTGTTCGGTTTATGAGAAAATTGTCATTCTGGCAGGATGTGCCGTATCGTCCGCGCAAAAAGCTGGCGCGCAATCTTAATGTTGATGTCGCAATTGTCGGCGGAGGCATAACGGGCGTTTCTGCTGCGTATCATCTTGCGAAAAAGGGATTCAGATGCGTTCTTGTTGAGAAAGATGTCATTGCCAGTGGCGCCAGCGGTAAAAATATGGGTTTGCCGGTTGAAGGCACTGCTTTTGATTTTCTTGAAATGGTCCGTGCACTAAGCAAAAAATATGCAAAGCAATGGTGGAACTTGACTCGTGAAGGCCGGGATAATCTAATTTCGCTGATTAAAAGAGAATCAATTAGCTGTGATTTGAGAAAAACAGGCAGTTTGTACGTTGGACTTGATAAAAAGCAGAAAGCCTGGCTAAAGAAAGAAGCTGCTGAGCGCAATAAAAATGGAATTTATTGCAAATTTTTGGATAAATCAAAGCTAAAGCGTGTAATCTCCGGCCCTTTTGAAGCAGCAATCTACGTTCCCAACAATTACATGCTGAATCCTGTCAAGCTCGTGCGTGGTTTGGCAAAGAAAGCAGAGCAGCTCGGGGCCAAAATATATGAAAAAACGCCGGCTGTCAGGATTGAGCCTCACGCAGTTCACACACCAAAGGGCGTACTTTATTGCGACAAAGTATTTGTTGCTCTTGAATCGTATAATGATTTTGTCAAAGCCAGCAAGGAGGGTGTATTGGCAGTTATGACCAAGCCCATACCTAACGCTTCCAAGCTTGGCTGGAAATATGGTCACATGCTTTGGGATAATATCCCGAGGTATCACGCAATTCGTTTTTCGGGCAATCGCCTGCTAATCACGCATGATATGAGCGCGAGCGCATCACAACAGCAAAAAGACAGGCACGCAGCTGCTTTGATTAGTACTTTGTTGAAGTATTTTCCAGCTCTTAAGAAAAAAGATGTCCAAATAAGCCATCAGTGGGACTGCAAAGTTGTTCAGTCCACAAGAAAAATTTTCTCCATCTGCAATGTGAACGGAATCTGGCACGCTTTTGGCTGCGCTGGACAGGGCATGTCTCAGGGCTCTTTGGCCGGCAAAATTATTGCCGAGCATTTCCGTGGAAAACCTATTCCTGAAGTATACAATCCCAAAAGCAAAATTAGTATGACTGGAAAGACGTGGTAAACCTTTTTATACCGTTCCTATTCTATCAAACGTATGAAGCCAAAAGCCGGTGATAAGGTAAAAATAATAAGTTCTGACGGTGAGTTTGAGGGCGTTTTATTGCCTCGTCCAGATATGATGTCGCAGGATATTACTGTTCTGAAGCTCAAGACCGGCTATAATATTGGCATTGAAACAAAGAAAATCAAGAAGACAGAAGTTTTGGAAGAATACAGGACTCCTGTGCCGAAGGCAAGGAAGCTGAAGCCAAATCCTGACCTGCCGACCGTTGCAATTCTTTCAACCGGCGGCACGATTTCTTCAAGAGTTGACTACCGCACTGGCGGTGTATACGCTGATTATACTGCTGAAGATTTTGTCGCAATGTGTCCAGAATTAGAGAGCATTGCCAACATCAGGGCTGCTAAAATTATGAGCGTGATGTCTGAAGACGCGATGACTTTAGACTGGGTTAAGATGGCTGAGGAAATTCTTAAAGTTATCAAGGATGTTGATGGTGTTGTAATAACGCACGGCACTGACACCATGCATTTTACCAGCGCAGCATTATCGTTCCTGCTCAAAGACTTAAACAAGCCGGTTGTCATTACAGGAGCCCAGCGTTCAATCGACCGCGGCTCTTCTGATGCTTTCATGAATTTAACGTGCGCAGTTACTGCAGCGGCAAAATGGGATGGCGCTGGCGTAGTTATCTGCATGCATGGCTCAATGAATGATGACTTTTGCAATCTGACGCGCGGCACAAAAGTCAGGAAGATGCACACATCCAGAAGAGATGCTTTCCGCGCTATCAATGACGAGCCGTTGGCTCGTGTTTTTACCGACGGCAAAATTGAAATTACAAATGAAGATTATTCAAAACGCCACAAAGGAACAGCCTCAATTAGGGAAATTGACCCGAAAGTTGCATTAGTGTATGCTTATCCTGACATGGACCCCGGAATTATTGACTATTTTGTCAAGCAAAAGGTGCACGGCATTGTCCTTGTTGGCACGGGTCTTGGTCACGTTCCTACTAATAATCCCAAGTCATTAGAGCCGTCATTAAAGAAAGCGGTTAAGGCAAAAATTAAAGTTGTTATGTGTGCGCAAACGCTTTATGGCCGTGTTCATCCTTATGTTTACACTAATTTGCGCAAGTTGAGCATTGGTGTTGGCGCGATGTATCTTGCTGATATGCTTCCGGAAGTGGCGTATGTCAAGCTGATGGTTGCATTGAAGCAAAAGAATCCGGAAGAATTCATGTTGACCAATGTTGCAGGTGAAATAAGCAGTCGCGAAGTTGATGATTGCTTCCTGAGATGAAATGATATGGTAAAGATAAAGTGCGGTTTGGAAATTCATCAGCAGCTTGATGGAAAGAAGCTGTTCTGTGAATGTGATTCGATTATTCAGGAGAATAATCCTCTTTATACTGTCATGCGCAAGCTTCGTGCAGTTGTTGGCGAAACAGGCGAGGTTGATGTTGCGGCTGCGCAGGAAGCAATGAAGGGAAAGGAGTACATTTACGAGGGCTATGACGAGAATTGCTGCCTGATTGAGCTTGACGAAGAGCCTCCAAGAAGCTTGCGTCCGGAAGCGCTCACTGCTGCCATTCAGGTCGCCAAGTTATTCAAGGCAAAGTTTGTTGATGAAGTGCAGGTTATGCGCAAGACTGTTGTTGACGGCTCTAACACGTCTGGCTTCCAAAGAA
>JBGPJV010000119.1:0-2911 GCA_041485605.1 Candidatus Nanoarchaeia archaeon
TGGCAGCCCGACAATAATACCTGCAATTATGGCTACAATGTTTGCCATAACCCACGCAACAAAATATCTTCCTGTGAACGCCATTTTCATTGTTCGTGCACTAAGCCCGTGACCCCATGCACCTGATTCTGCAATTGCAATTAACGCAGCAGGGTACATATATATTCCAAGAATCAAGAAAATCAAGAATATCCACGCCAACCAGACATATTCAACGTGAGTGATTTGAATGTATGTGCCTATCAAAAGCGCAGGCGCCAATAACAACACCAGAATGCAAAATGCCAGAAATCCTTCTTTCCAGCGCTTTTCGAAAGGAGACCATGAGGGCAGGCGCTTTGGATGCCGTGCAACTTCCAACGCAAAGCCGTTCAGTGCAAGATTCACTATTGGAATCATAGAAATAAGCGCGCCTTTCCATAAGGTTTCCCATTTCGAGAATGGACGTTTTGCTGCTTCCCAATAGCTTACCATATGCCCTCTTTTGGTTTTCATAAGGGCAGATGCTATTTAAATATGTCGCACACAAGGGCCCCTCTATAAATAGTCACTCTACAGTGACTATGTGTCAAAAGCTTTAAATATGCTCATATACACCACATTTCTATGGATACTGACAATATGGAGGCGTATACGCAGCGCTTCAAGGCAATAGGAAGGACCCTTGACTTTGTCCTTGCAGGCTTTGTCCCAAACTGGGTGAACGCACAATGCCCTGAGCAATTCAAGGATGCGTTTAAACACATTCAGCAGATTGCCGAAAAGAATGCGTATCGAATCGCTGACGGCTCGCTCACAGGCTATTCAAAGAAACCTCTGAAAATTCTCATCGCAGATCCTCTTGAAGACTACGATGAGCATATTGCTGGATTTATCAAAGACGCCGGAGACGCCGGCTTGCTGAAAGATGGCATTGTTCTTGCAGACGGATACAATGGGAAAGTTATTCTGCAGAAAAGCGCTGCAAACAAGACAAGCGCGTCACTGACTGTTTTTTCAAATAAAGAGAAAAAAAGAATCATCGCGAAAGATTTCACACGATATGCTCTGACAAATCTGCAAGAGAAGAAAATCCCGCTTGAATATGACGATTCCATTCCACTTCTGAAAGAATTACACGAAGCTTCCACGAAAAGCTACTGGAGAATGATGCGCGCAATTGAACAAAGAAACTACCACGCGATCGCGCCGGCACTAGCAAGACATGCCGACAAAATAGCCATACAAAAACTCGGGCTTGCCGAAACACTTGAGGGAAGCACGCAGCAAAACCTTCTCATGGAAGAGATTCCGTACATCGTGCTTATTCCGACGCAGTTGAAAGTTAAAAAGACCCAGGCAGACATACCATTTGATGAAATAGCAACTTACATTGAAAAGAATGTGGCAAAAACCATTGAACGCATTAAAGAATTATAAACTTACAATTCACGCAATTCTTTTTTGATTGTTTGAAGACGCACTTGAAGTTCCGATGGAGGCTTGCGCGACATTGAACGGCCAATCACGATAAGAAGCACAAGCACCATAATCACTGCCAGCAATTTTAGCCCGGTTCCTTTCACATCACGCACTCCCTGTATGAAATTACCCACTATTTTTTCCTGAGCTGGCTCGCCAACGACCCCGGCAGGAACGTGCTCGGGCAGCTCCCCACTATTTTCAGCAGCCTCCTGCCTTTTCAGCTCTTCCAAACGCTGCTTAAGAGTTAACGCGCCTTCTTTCTGAGTTCCCAAAAACACATGCTTACCATCAGCACGAACATACCAAACGTTTCCGGCTTCATCGCGCGCAATTCCTAATTCTTTATTGAAATTAACAATCTTGCTTCTGGGATTATCAACAACTGTTTTTAATGGCTCATTGCGCTGTATTTTTGGAACTTCGCCAGCAGGCATCTTGGCGCCAGTAAATATAGGTGGTTTTGCTTGCATAAGTTTGTAAGGACTAATTACGTCGCCTGCCAACACAAGTATCGCATTCTTGATTTTTCAAACACCATCGTACATGCCCTCGAACTGGCGGTCATTCTTTGCCTCTTCAAGAGTTGAATACCTGTTCTTTCCCTGCGCAAGAACACCAGGATCCATCAATATAATTTCACCAGTATTGCGATTGATCCTGATATTTCCGGGCATGCTGATATCGAATAAATAAAACGAACCTCCCTCCTTTCCAGCCGGGTTAAGATATTTGTTAACAAGGATGTCCAAGTTACTGATGATTATGTCTTTTAATTTCGCGGCTTCTGCAGGGGTTAACGAGGAATAGTCAACATACTCTTTTGGCACAAGCTTTGTTATAAATGCAATATTTCCACCTGGCAAGAGCACTATCTGCCCATTTTCAAGCGTCTTGATGCCCAATTCACTCGTCAATTTCTGTTTTGCCAATTCCTCAGGGAAACTACGAGTTTCCAGCGCAGCTTTTTCAGCACCTTCCGGAGTCTTTGTTGGATCATAAGACGCGGGGCTCTCGCCGTCAGGACGACGCACCTTTAGCGCGACCGGCTCCGCAATACCCTCGACCTCAGCGATAAACACCTTGCCAAATTTACCGGAACCAATATACTGGATGATACGCTTTACTTTTGGCGCTCCCGTTACCAGGTCTGGAGCAATCTTTTCAACCGGCAGCCACGTCAGCTCATCAAACAATTTTATGCGCTCATTCAACTCATCCGATACGCCCTTATACTTGTCATATTCAGATTTAGGCAGTTCAACATGTTCCTTCAGGAAATTGTCAAGCAAATTTTGCGCCTCTTTGAGTTTGGATACTGTCATGTCAAGTCCTTTTGAAAGATCAATTTCTTTTCCGCCTGCCTCGCGAATCTTGTTTGCAACTTCATTCAACGTCTTAACGGCAGCATCTTTCTCTCCTGCCGACACCGTGGGATTATTGAACTCAA
>JBGPJV010000120.1:0-2809 GCA_041485605.1 Candidatus Nanoarchaeia archaeon
TGTCAATGTCATTCATTGCTTTTTGTACTTCAACAATGCTCAATAAGCTCTTGTCAAGGAGAACATTTATGGCTTCAAGCACGCGCAGCCCGAGCCGTCTTGTTGTATCTGCTTCTTGTAGTCGTGATTTGGTATTGGATATTTGCCCTGCAACTGCATCAAGCTGTTTGCTGAACTCTTCGAATGATTGTAGGGTGAGGTTTTTTGTTGTTGCCAGGTCTTCCTTTGTCTTTTTGATTTCGTCAACGCTTTTTTGGAAGTTTGCCAAGAGCTGGTCTTTGACTTGGTTTCCTGCGCTTGATCCTTTGACTAATGCGTTGGCTGCGTCAATAAAGGATGTTGATTTGCTAAGCCCTTTGTCGCTTATAGCCAAAGCGTCATCCATCCATTGCTTTACTTGTGTTTTTGAATGGGTGAGATTTTCAAGTGGGAACGCGCTTTCGTCAAAGGTTAAATCGACATCGCTCAGCTCTGCCATTAATTGCTGTGTGTTTTTGCCTAGAAGGTCGTTTTGTGTTGTTAGCGAGATGACTACTTGTCTTTGGTCTGTAATGCGCTGGTGTGCATATTCAAGGGTGTCAAGAAGTATTTTTGTGAGGTTTTTGCTTGCCTGAAGTGTTTGTTCGCTGACTTTTTCAGTCATTGCCTGGAGAATGGTCCAGACAAGATTGATTCTGGAATAATCAACGTGGAATGTGATTTCATTTGACGGCGGTCTGCCGATGGTGAAATTGGAGGAGAATATCATGCATGTATTGACGTCTGTTTTTCTTATGGCATCAACACAGTTATCTTCAGAAGTATACTCAATTACCTTGAAATCCTGCCTGAGCTGATCGAGGAATGCTGTTGTGATGTCATTGATATCCGGCCGGTACATGCCGATTTTTACTTTGTACACGTTGCTGTTGTCAAATGCCAGTCCTGCTAGGAAGATGACAAGCAATGGCCCGAGAATTACTACCAGTGAGCTTGCTTTTGCGCGGACAAGGTTTTTGAGATTTTTGCGTACAAGCTCAATGACTTCCTGCGCGATGTTCATCTTCTCACCACTGCCTCAAAGACTTTTCCGAGTGAGGGTCGTGCGACGTGCAGGCTTTGCACGTCCCGTTTTCGCTCAAGATATTCAGAAATAACAGAAAGAACTTTTTCAGGCATTGGTGTTTGTATGACCAATTCGCCAGATTCCTGCGTTACTTTGCTGAAATAGCGCTTTTTTTTGTTGAGTTCTTTGAGAAGATAGTCGTAATCTTTTGAGGAATTTTCAAAGTATATTTCGTAATTGTGCGAGTAAATATTTCTTAATTCTTCTGCAGTGCCGAGTTCCGCTATTTTCTTGTTTTGCAGAATTGCAATTCGCGTGCACAAAAGTTCTATTTCTGCGAGGAAGTGCGATGCAAGAATTATGGTAGTGCCTTTTGAGTTAATCTGCTTGATTAAATCCCAGAATTGCTTTCTTAATATTGGGTCAAGGTCTGCTGTTGGCTCGTCCAATATGAGAATGCTAGGATCGTGTAGTATTGCGCAGGCAATATCCAGTCTTTTTTGCATTCCGCCCGATAAATGCGTTGACATAGCGTCCCGTGCATCCTTCAAGCCCACCAGTTCCATGAGTGCATTGCATCTTCTTCCAAGGTCTGGCTCTTCCAGGCCATACAGTCTGCCGAAGTGCTCCAAGTTCTCTCGTACAGTGAGCTTGCCGTAGAAGCTTGGTGTTTGTGTTGAGAATCCAAAGTATTTTTTGATGATTTCTGGGTGCTTGAACACGCTTTGTGTGCTGCCGTCTGGTAGTGCCAGCAAAACATCTCCCTGGTCTGGGTTCAGGAAGCCTACAAGCAAGTTCAACAGCGTTGTCTTGCCTGCTCCGCTTATTCCAATGATGCCAAAAATCTCTCCTGCTTGTACATCAAAATCAACATTTTCAAGAATGGTGCTTTGACCGAACTTTTTTGCGATGCCGTGTACTCTTATGATGACGCCTTTGTCGAGCTGCTTGAATGCTTTCTGTATATATGCTGTAACTTGTGTTTCTGGCCATCCTGCCTTGAGAAGGAGTTCCCTGAGCTGCTGCCGTGATAATCCTTGTTCTGCTGTCAGGCGGATATGCTCAGCCAATGTGTCGTCCATAGGTCTTTAGTACACAAGTTTGTTTAAAAACAAAAGCAACTATTGAAGAGTGGGAACTGCACAATCTTTTTATATGAAACACGCTAAGTAAAACACTATGGGAGTTTGTGAGCTGTGCGGAAAAGAAGCGCCTTTGATAACGGCGATTGTCGAAGGCACGCAGATGACAGTCTGTCAAAATTGCGGCAAGTTTGGAAAGGTTATACAGAAGCCGGTTGGCCATTTTTTTCAAAAGCCATTGGTGAGCACTCCTGAAACTGCTGAAGTGATAGTTTCTGATTATGCGCAGATCATTCACCAGGCGCGTGAGAAGTCTGGTATGACAATGAAGGAGTTTGCGATGACATTGAATGAAAAAGAAAGCATCATTCACAAAATTGAGAATAGCCAGTTTGTGCCGCCTATCAGTATGGCAAGGAAACTTGAGAAATTGTTGCACATCAAGCTTGTTGAGATTGAGGAAGAAGAAAAAACTGAATCCGCGGGCAAAAGTTCTGGTTCGCTGACTATCGGGGATATTATTAAGTTGAAGAAGTGATCCAAATTCTATACCAGCATTTGCCGGTGTTTTCATCAAACACTCGCGTGAATTTTGAATCAAGTTCTGAGATTAATTCGTCTGTCTTTTTGGGGCATGTCGTGTCGTCTGGCGGGCAGATGATTCCGCCGCCGCAGTTGTCAA
>JBGPJV010000121.1:0-2757 GCA_041485605.1 Candidatus Nanoarchaeia archaeon
AACCGCAAAATGCTTGCGCGGCGAAATACTTAGTATTTCCATCAACGCATCATGTTCGGCAGCAGATTCGCGCCAATAAACTTCATTCGCTTTTGTAACAACCTTTTCACTAGGAGAAAAGGTAAATTCGTTATTTGGCTTGACGTCTGTGCAGCGAACGTACATTAATGCATCGGCCAGAGGAAAATTATCCATTAACATATTCAGAACTTTAATGCACAACATTTAAATACTTTCCTCGAGAAAAACACTTTGTATGTGGAACAATTCACATACAATATACGGGTAGGTGAAATAGAATATGTACGGCGATAGAAAGTCAGGAGGTTTCCGACCACAGGGCGGAGGCATGGGTGGAATGTCAACACCCCCAGTCAAAGTTGGTGACGAATTAGATGTCACTATAGAAGCAGTCGGCGAAAAAGGCGACGGCTTAACCAAGAAAAACGGCTTCGTGCTGTTTATTCCTGGTGTCAAAGAAGGACAGCAAGTCAGAATTCGCGTAACCAAAGTGTTGCGCAAAGTCGGATTTGCAGAAGTCATCGGACAAGCCGGCTCAGCACCAGCAGCTGAAGCACCAGCAGCGGAGTCCGAAAGCTTTGGCGAAGAAGCACCTGCAGAAGAAGCGCCAGCAGCTGAGGCGCCAGTAGAATCTTCAGAAGACTCTGAAAGCTTTGGTGAAGAATCAAGCGAAGAATCATCTGAAGAGCCAACTGACGGACAATAAGTTTTTATTTTTATTATCTTATTTTTATCCCATGAGACTTTTTATAGCGTTTGACGTTTCTGAAAGCGTACATACGCACATTCTTGAGATGCAAAAGAAATTGGTCGGAGCAAAGCTAACTTTTGCCAAGAACTTTCATTTAACACTCAAATTTTTAGGCGAAGTTACGCCGGCGCAGGCAGACGAGATAAAAAAGCGGCTCTTAAAAGTGAAATTCACACTATTTACTGCGCAACTTGACGGTACAGGAGTGTTTCCGGAAAACGGTACGCCAAGAGTTGTTTGGATAGGCGTAGAGCCGCAAGATATTATTTGCGAACTTCAGAAAAATATCGATGAGGCACTGCATGGCCTGTTTTCAAAAGAAAAAGATTTCCAGCCACACATTACTCTCGCACGCGTTAAAGAAGTTGCAGACAAGAAGTTTGCCGAGAATATTAAGAAACTAAAAGTAGAGCTGATGACTTTTGAGGTCAAAGAATTCAAACTTATTGAGAGTCAACTTACCAGTGATGGGTCAATTTACAAAGACATTGCAGTATATAAGTAACATTTAAAAGCACACTTTCTCTCAGCTTCAGCATGGTTATGTCGTTTAAAGAGGTGTCACGACAATGCATTGGCCCGTGCAGCAATCAAAATGTTGTCATTAGTATTGACGGCAAGTACGTCAGCTTATCAGGACTTATTCAAACAGTTCAATCATTAGCTCGTGAAACGCGAATCGATGAATTCACCAAACTTCTTTCAAGAATAGTAAACCTGATGCACGCGCTAACAGACATTGCAAAAATACAAGGCGTCACGGTAACAAGATCAGAAATGAATGTTATAAAGGATGCCATCAAAAATTACAAAGGACGCTGCGACCTCCACTTTCTAATAGACCGTAAAGATGCAACTGTATCAGACTTAATGCTGTCGCGCAGCGAATTAGAACAGCTTTACCGCAAAAAAGCAAGCGCAGCAGTAACCGTGGAGCAAAAATCCCATTACAGCGCAGTTATGAACGATGTTGCCATGCTTTACAACCAACTACAAGACGTCAGCGATGCGCTAATTGCAGCGCGAGTGGAATTATTGCGGCTTGAAAAATCAATGACTCCCGAAGAGCGCGCGCGGCGCGGATATGATTTAACTGTTGAGCAAAGAGTTCAGAAAAACGCCGCATTTCTTAGCGGCAAGTTCAAAGATCTCCAAGGCGAAGATATCGGCATGGAAATGACAGTCGGCAGACATTACAGTGTGCCTGGCATGTACCAATGGCACCGCGTATTTGCAATCGACACGCTCACCGGCATAGTGTTTTGGCCAGGAGAAATTGAGCGCTTTGCAGAATTTATCGGGGCAAGTTATGAACAAAAAGAAAGAGACGCCACAACACTTGACTATGTGTTTGCCGTCCCGATGCCAGGCAAACCACAAGTCATCACGCTTCCCACTGGTTATCGCGTGTTCCCCCTCCAGCTTGCTTTTGACAAAAAAGAATTATCAGCTGAAGCACAAGAAGTTATCAAGCACACACAAATAGACCTCTTTGTTCCAGTTGTTGCAGATTTAGAAAAAACACGAAAAAGGACAATGGACCCAGAACTCTTAAGAAGGCTCCTTGATGTACGAAGGCATCTTGGCTATTAGAAAGCTTTAAATAACACTCTTCTCGACGACAGTGTATTGCCAACCGTTCCTGCCAGCTCGGCACGAACAAATACGGTGTGACACACGAAAATCGTACGCGTTTTTCGGTGCTCGCCAAGCTTCGCTTGGCGTTGGGCAAGAAAAATCACCGGGAGAACACAATGACAACTGAAAGCACATTTTTAGTACCGCAAGATGTTTATCTAAAATCAGGCATCCACATAGGAACAAAATTCAGAACAAAGTACATGGATTCTTTCATTTACAAAACAAGGCCAGACGGCTTGAGCGTTCTTAACTTGCAAAAAATTGATGAACGTATCAGAATGGCTTCAAACTTGCTGTCACAGTACGCGCCGGAAGATATTCTCATTTGCAGCAGGCGAGAAAAC
>JBGPJV010000122.1:0-2692 GCA_041485605.1 Candidatus Nanoarchaeia archaeon
ACTTAGTGCAGAATCACCTTGCATTCTACATTTTCAACCACACTGCCTGCTTCCCAGAGCAATATTGGCCGCGCGGAATTGGAGTCAATGGCTTTGTCAGCATACAAAAACAGAAGATGTCGAAGAGCAAGGGAAATTTCAAGACATTACGTGATGTGATTAAGGCATTTGGTGCGGATATTGTGCGCATTAGTATTTTGTCGACAGGAGAAGAACTCAATGACGTTGACTGGGACACGGATTTAGCAGAAACGATGAAAGGCAAACTGGAGCAATGGTATGATTTTGCTCTCAAATATTACGGCAAGAACGGGGCTGCACGAGCGAAAAAAGAAATTGACAAATGGATGGAGCATCAACTGCATTTGGCGGTTAAAGATACAACTGCGGCGATGGACGAAACGCTTTACAGAACAGCGCTGGCACGCGGATTCTTTGACATTCAAAGACACTTGAAATGGTATGTACGCAGAACAGCAGGAGAAATGAATCAAGATGTGCTTAATCAGATAATTGAAGCGCAAACATTGATTCTGCAGCCATTTACGCCGCATTTGTGTGAGGAGATTTGGTCTAAATTGGAGAAACCACAGCTGATTGTCAATGAAAAATGGCCGCAACACGATGAAAACAAGATAAACCCAGAAATTGAACAGGCAGAAGCGTTGATGTCGCAAGTTATTGAAGATGTCGGGCAGGTATTGAAGCTGGCTAAAATAGAAAAGCCTGTCTTGGTCACTTTGTTTGTTTCACAAGACTGGAAAGCACAGCTTTTCAGAAAATTACGAGAACTCATGAAGCAGACAAGAGATATTGGACAAATAATGAAGGCAGTTATGGGAGAGTTCAAAGACCACGCACAGGAAACAGCAGGACTGGTCCAGAAAGTTGTGAAAGACCCTTCTAAGCTGCCTGCACACGTTACTCATCAAGAAGCAGAATACCAGAACTTAATGGACGCACTTGCATTCTTGAAACAGGAATTTGGCTGCCCGATCGACATAATCAAGGAACAGGAAAGCGCTGAACCAAAAGCAAAACAGGCCTTGCCAGGAAAGCCGGCAATACTGGTAAAATGAAAGAAATAGAAATCAAGATTCTTGATGTTAATCCAACAGAAATACGCAAGAAGCTGGCTGTGCTTGGAGCAAAAAAGACTTTTGACGGAGATGTCGAGATTGTCATGTTTGACTTTCCAGACGGCAGACTAAAGAAAAATGACTGCCTGCTGCGCGTAAGACGGCTGGGAGACAAAACAGAAGTCTGTTACAAAGGAAAAAACGAATCAAAAACCTTCAAAGTAAAAGAAGAAATTGAGATTGTGGCTGATGATTTTGAAAATGCGCTGAAAATATTTGAACGACTTGGCTTCAAAAGAACTTATGAAGGAAAAAAACACCGCGAAGCATATCATTTGAATGACACCAAATTCGAAATGGATACTTACGCGCACATTCCCACTTACCTGGAAATAGACGCGCCTGATGAAAAGTCAGTAGAAAAATATGTGAAGAAACTTGGATACACCATGCAGCAAACATCAAACATGTCAGCATACCAACTTGCAGAATTCTATAAAAAAGTAGGCGGACACGCCCGGAAATGAGACCACAAGTACGCAAGAGTTTCGCCTCATGCCTTTCTCGGTTCCGCACCCGGCAAGCATTGAGAACTACAGTTAGCGTTGCTCGGTTCCCCGCCTGGCGCGATTCCTGCAGCCACAATCCTACCGGACAGAACGTCAACGTCCAGCACGAGACTCCTGCGCAGATCGTGGGCTGCTTTCCGAACTTCGGCACCGTTTGAAGCCCGTTAACGGTAACAGGAGAGGGCTAATCTCCCTGCCTAGTCCGCCCAGTATAGACTGAGAATTAATGGTTTATAAAGGTTACGACGAGAATTACTTTAGCTGCGGAGGGCCTTGAGGCGGCTTTGGCAAAAGAGACGGGCCCATGTCAAGCATTGTGTCTCCAGCGTCATGTTTAGGCATCACGATTTCATCGTCTTTCGGAGGAACTGATGTTCCCGGCTGCTTTTTCAGAACTTTCTGGAAATAGGCAGTCAACCCATCGAGCACGCCATAGAATCCTTTTACTCTTTCTCCAACATTTGACTTAAGCAATCGTGCATATGTAAGCGCGTCTAAAATCTCTTTTGAATACTTTTCACTTTCATTCTCGCGTGCGGCAACAGATACTTCACGCTGTCTGAGCTTTTTTTGATTTTCGCCAAACTGTATCGCCCTTAATTCAAGACCGCCTTGCAAGGCGTCCAGTTCTTTGGCGCGCTCTTTCAATTTGAGATCGTAAGAGTTCACACGCGCCAGTTCAGCATCATAACGCTTTCCTTTCTCAGTTACTTCAGTTTCAAGAGTTTTAACTTCTTTCAATTTACCTTTGTACTGCTCAAGCAAATCGGCCGCTTCCATTTCCTTTTCTCCCACAACCTTCATTTTTTCTTCAAGCTGCGCCCGATTCTTGTCGAGGAACTGCTTCTGAAAGTGGTCAAAAGAAGTGCGAAGTGCATCAGCAATTTTAGGAACCGCACTATCAATCTCCGCCAAGTCGCTTAGATACTTCTGATATTGAGGACTTCGCGTGAAAAGAACATCCTGCTTGTCAGGAGTCAGACCTTGCAGGCCCTCTCCTGCCATATACCATTCTTTCAAGTCCGCCTTTCTGCGAGGAATATC
>JBGPJV010000123.1:0-2585 GCA_041485605.1 Candidatus Nanoarchaeia archaeon
AAGCACCTTGATGGTAAATTCATCAGGATTGCCCAGATTTACCGGACCAATAATGCCTGAGTTCATTAGTTTTATGAGACCATCAACAAGGTCAGAAACATAACAAAAACTTCTTGTTTGAGAACCAGTACCGTACACGGTGATTGGCTTGTTGTGCAATGCCTGTAAAATGAAATTGCTCACTACCCGGCCATCATCTGGCGCCATATTAGGACCATAGGTGTTAAAGATACGGGCAATGCGAATGTCAACATCATATTGACGGTGGAAATCCATGCACAGTGTTTCAGCTGCACGCTTTCCTTCATCATAACAACTTCTTACACCAATCGGGTTTACGTGGCCCCAATACGATTCTTTCTGCGGATGTTCCAATGGATCGCCGTACACTTCACTTGTGCTTGCCTGCAATATTCTTGCCTTGCAAGCGTGCGCAAGCTCCAGCATGTTATGTATGCCCAGCACAGACGTCTTGAACGTGTAGACAGGATCTTTTTGGTAATGAACTGGTGATGCGGGGCACGCAAGATTGTATATTTGGTCAGCAGTATCATCGATTGGCTCAGTAATGTCCTGCTGAATGAACTCAAATTTTGGATTTTTAAAAAAAGATTGTATGTTCTTTTTGCTGCCCGTGTAGAGATTGTCAATGCAGACCACTTCGTGGCCCTGGCCAAGCAGCACTTTGCACAAATGTGAGCCGATAAATCCTGCGCCACCAGTAACAATTATGCGCATTACTTCCTCCCAATAGAACGATAGTCAAAACCAAGCTTGCGCATCGCTGCGGGGTCGAACACGTTTCTTGCATCAATAAATTTCTTCACTTTCAGCTTTTTCAAATCCATTGTCTTGAATTCACTCCACTCAGTCGCGAGAATAACAAGGTCAGCGCCTTCAGCTGCTTCATACGCATCTTTGCAATACGTAATGTCTTTCAAGATTTTTCTTGCATTCTCAACGGCCTGCGGGTCACACGCCTTTATTTTTGCCCCGTCTTTCTGCAATTCTTCAATAAGAAGGCATGCTGGTGAAAGCCTAACGTCATCAGTATTGGGCTTAAACGCAAGGCCTAGCACGGCAATAGTCTTGTTTTTTACCGTGCCTAAAAGCTCTTTTGCCATATTACGCACGTGACGACGCTGTTCTTCATTGATGTTTACAACCGCCTTCAGCAAAGAAGCATCCACTTTGTGCTTGCCAAGCACTGAAATAAATGCATCAACATCTTTCGGAAAACAGAAACCGCCATAACCAAGGCCTGCATTCAGAAAATCACGGCCAATACGCTTGTCCATGCCAACACCATCCATCACGGTCTTGATGTCCGCATCTGCTTTTTCGCACAACTGGGCAACCATATTGGCAAAACTAATTTTCATTGACAAAAAGCTGTTGGAAGCGTGCTTGATAAGCTCGGCGCTGTTCAGATTTGTATGAATAACGGGCGCTTTGATGGGAGCGTAAATCTCCGACATTACTTTGCCAGCTTTTGCTGTTTCAGTTCCAACCACAATTCTATCAGGGTGCAGGAAATCATGCACTGATGTTCCTTCCCTCAAGAATTCCGGATTAACCGCAACATCAAAGTCGGTTTTCAAATATTTTGACAATAATGATTTCATCCACTGTGCCGTCTGAACTGGAACAGTGCTCTTTTCAACAATAACTGCATAGTGCTTGAGGTTTGCGCCAATGCCCTTGATGACCTGCTCCATAAATGACAAGTCTGGAGAGCCGTCTTTCTTTGGAGGAGTTCCAACACAAATGAAGATTGCCTGCGCATCCTTGATAGTTTCCTGAATTGAGGTCGAGAATGACAGTTTTCCTGATTTCAGATGCTTGGTAAGCAGCTCTGGCAGCCCTGCCTCGAAGATTGGGCAGATGCCCTTCTTCAGCTTGGCAATCTTTGACTCATCAATATCATTGCAAATTACTGTGTGACCAATCTCAGCGAGACAAGCACCAGTTGTCAACCCCACATATCCTGTTCCGACTACTGCAATTTTCATTGACATCAACTGCTGAAAAAGAGTATAAATAGCTTATGCTTTAACAGTCTGGTCTATGCCTTCGTGAAAAGGCACTTCCGGATGGAAGTGCAGAACTTTCTTTGCTTCAGAAATATCAGCAACGCTATGAATAATGTCTCCCTGCTGCTTAGGAGCGATCTTAGGAGAAATCTTTGTGTTGAGGACCTCATTCAGATGCGCGAGCATCTCTTTTATAGAGACCTGGACACCTGTTGCAATGTTGAAAACTTTGCCGGCTGCGTGCGCGGCAGTCATTGCTTTCAAATTTGCCTGAACAACATCAGTTACGAATACAAAGTCACGTGTTTGCATACCGTCTCCGAAAATTGTCGGCTGCTGCTTGTTTTTTAATGCAGTTATGAATTTTGTTATGACGCCTGAATATGGCGAAGTTGGGTCTTGCCTTGGACCATACACGTTGAAATATCTCAATGCGACTGTTTCCATTCCGTAAATTTTGTTAAAAATGATTGCGTACTGCTCTCCTGCAAGCTTTTGCAAGGCGTATGGAGTTTGCGGTTTTAATGGGCTGCTTTCTGTTTTTGGCAAGCT